>QHWL01000703.1:1292-4770 GCA_003222555.1 Acidobacteriota bacterium
CGTGCCGGATATCACGATCGCGATGGCCACGTGATCGTGCTGCTCGTCGTAGGGACGGTCCTGAGGACCGCACGAGCAGACGACGTCGTCGACGGTCCAGCCATTGCCTTTCGCGACGACTCGCGGATCAACCCGTCCAGGCCCAATGTAGGTCCGCCGCCTTGCCGTCCCTCGCTCTGCACTGACCGCAATTTTTGCCAAGAGTGCAATCCCTGCCCGGTTGTACAACTCTTATCACGAAAGGAGGTCGACTGTGATGACTGAATGGACCAATCCCGTCGTCGGCCACCGCGAAGATCAAGTCGGCCATCAGAGCGGCAAAGACATCGTCCAATTGGGCACCCGCGCTGACGGCACACAGACGCGCTGGAGCTTCACTGAGATCACCCCCGACTCGTTCCAGTGGCGCGGCGAAGCGCTGCAGCCCGACGGCACGGCCTGGAAGCTCGAAGGGGAGTTTCGAGCGACGCGGAGGACACGATGAGCACGACAACGACTGAGCAGACGACGATGGCAAGAGAGTTGGAGGCGCGGGTCTTGAATGAGGGATTTGGACACGGGGCGTGGCACGGTCCCGATCTTAAAGCCGCGCTCGCAGATGTCACACCGGATCTCGCGTTCTGGCGGCCGGCGAACGGGCGCCACAACATCGCCGAGATCGCGCTCCATCACGCCTTCTGCGCGCGCGCAGTGCGCGGTCGGCTGTCGGGAATGCCGCTCGAGTCCTTCGTGCTGGACGGCGAGGACTGGTTTGCGTTGTCCGACGAGTCTCTACTACCGTGGTCGAAGATTCTCGCGGTGGTCGAAACCGAACAGGAGCAGCTGGCCGCCATCGTGGCCGGCGTCGGTCAGATCGAGTCGCAGATGGCGGACGCCGAGCGTTTCAATCTGGTGCTCGGGATCACGTGCCACGCGGTTTACCATGCGGGCCAGGTGCAGTTGATCAAACGACTACACGCCGAATAATCGACTCCCGGTAGCTCGATCAGTTCGGAACCGTGACGGAGCAGTTTTCATCGGCGAGGGGTTACGTCTGTTCGATGGCATCGACGAGTGCCGAGTCTCGCTGGACATCGTGGAGGCCGTTCAGTCGCCCATGGTGACGCATCTGCGCTACGCTGTCACATTCGATGCGGTTCTATGACCGCTTCGGTGCGGCTCGTGACGCCCAGTTTCCCGAAGAGATGGCCCAGATGGGTCTTCACGGTGCGCTCGCTGATGTCGAGCTCGCTGGCGATCTCCTTGTTGGCTTTGCCGTCGGCCATCAGTCGAAGCGTTGCCATCTCCCTGGGCGTCAGCTGGACACGCGTCACGCCTTCAGCGAGCTTGGCCGCCGCTGCGGGCGCGAGATAGGTCTTTCCCGCGAGCACGTCGCGAATGCAGGTGACAAGATCATCTGCGGAGATGTCCTTCAACACGTATGCCTTCGCGCCGGCTTTGAGTGCACGCGAGATCTCGTCGTCGGTGTCGTAGGTCGTGAGCACGATCACGCGTGCCCCCGGATCCTTCTCTCGAATCCGGCGAACGACTTCGACGCCTTCCATCACCGGCATCCGCAGGTCGAGCAGCGTCACATCGGGATGATGGCGCTCGAAGGCTTCGATCGCCTCCACTCCGTTACCCGCTTCCGCAACGACACGCAGATCGGGTTCCTGGTTGAGGATGTTCGCGACGCCGGTTCGCAGGAGCGCGTGGTCGTCCACCAGCAGCACGCGAGCCCTGCCGCTGGTGACGTCTTCGGTTTCAGCTTGCAACATGAACTTGAGTGGGCAGGGAAGTCGGCTCCCACGCCAGAACGACTTCAGTACCATTACGTGGCGCCGTGACAATCGTCAGCGAGGCGCCGATTCGCTCGGCGCGCTCTTGCATGCTGGTCATGCCGAAACCTGATGTGGACCGCTCCCGGGCGATCCCGCGACCATCATCGGCGACTGACAGTCGGAACCCAACCGACTGCACCGTCGAGGCCCGGATCGTGATGCGGCGCGCGCGCGAGTGGCGCACCGCATTCGTCAGGGCCTCCTGCGCGATCCCAATAATTTCACGTTCGACGCCGTCGCCGAAGCGCGGCAGTTCGTCCACGATCACGTCGATCGGCAAGCTCGTCGTGCGTTGCCCCATATCGGCAAGGCGTTTGAGTGCTGTGCCGATGTCTTCGCCATTACCCACGTTGGGACGAAGCGTCCCAACCGATCGCCGCGCTTCCGTCAAATGCGTGCGAGCGAGAGCAACTGCTGTCTCGATGCTGGAGGCGACAGTAACCGGCAGGTTGCGCACTTCTCGCTGGGCGGCTTGAAGCTGCATGAGGATCGCTGCAAACCCTTGTGCGAGATTGTCATGAATGTCTCGCGCGAGCCGGTTTCGCTCCTCGAGAATCGCCTTGCGCCGCTCCTCGACCCGGTTCAGTTCCGCCAGCCGGCTGTGGTGTAGCGCCAGCGCTGCCTGGCGCGCAATGGCCTCGAGCAGGACGACCCGCCACTGCCCGTCGCACCCCGGGATCGAATAAGTGGAGAGTGCCACCCAGCCGAGATTACGACCGCCCAAGACGAGCGGAGCGACCACGACCACATCCACTCCCGCGAGACGGTTGAATTCTCGAACCTGCTCCGGCAGACGGGGATCATCGCCTCGGTACTCGACGCTCTGTCTCCATCCTTGCGCAAAATTGAAGAGATGATCCGCCATGCTCTCCCGTGGGACCGCAAGCGTGTTCCAATCGGCGCTTTTTGGTGTGTAGAGCCGATCGGACAGGTAGGCCATCCAGAGATCACACCGGCGATCGTCCTCATCGATCAGCCATACACTACAACCGTGGCTCTCGCTTTCTTCGACCAATGTCTTCGCGAACACTCCGAAGAAGCCCTCGATGTCGGGCTCCCGCACCAGCAAATCGAGCGCGAGCTGGACAACATCCGTTTGGATTTTCGCAATGCATTCGGCGCGGCCACGTTCGGCACTCTCGCGAATCAAGGCCGTGCGAAGCACCTCGGGATCGCCTGACGTGGCTTCCTCCGGCTGTTGATGCGTCCAATGTTCAGCTTCGCATCCCGAATGGCTGGTCAACTCGTGATTCCACGTTGCTCCTTGTAGCCGGCATCTCACGGTCGTCGGCGCTGACGAGTGCAGTCTCCAATTATGGAGCACTTTGGCCAGGAGATCGATCTCCCTGTTTGCTGTCCGCATGACCGATGCTCACATCGTCCAAAAGTTGGAGATCGTTCTCGTTCCGAGGTCGTGTTACGGTCTGGCCCTCAAGCCGGAGCAGCGGATGCGGCTCGTGCCCGATTGACCAGGTTGTCGGATTCGGCGACATTTATCACGGATGATTGAGGAAACGTGACCGGGAATCTTACCTCCAGGCGTGTCGATTCTGGCGTGCGCCGTTCGACTACAGATGGAGCCTTCACACTATGTAGGCAACAACGTGGTTGGAACGATTCCGTGCGTGACGCGTCTAATGCATAAACGAAAACACTCA
>QHWL01000704.1:0-1275 GCA_003222555.1 Acidobacteriota bacterium
CTTACGGCAGCGAACTCGATCCAGAAGCTGTGGGACGTCAATCCTTCGTTCGGCGGCCCGATCGTCCGTGACAAGTTGTGGTTCTTCGGCACGTACCGCTACCAGATCAGCCGGCAGAGTGTCGCCAGCATGTTTGTCAACAAGAACGCGGGCGATCCCACGAAATGGACGTACGACCCGGACAAGAACCGGCAAGCGGTCGACGACGGCACGTGGAAGAACGGGTCGCTGCGGCTGACATGGCAGGCGACGCCGCGCAACAAGATCAACGTCTGGTCGAGCGTCCAGTACTCTTGCTTGCACTGCATCGAGGGCGGCGACGGTACGGGGCTTGGCTTCGGGGCGCTGGTTAGCTCGCCCGAGGGGAGTTCTACTAACGAAAACCACCCGAGCAATCTCACTCAGGTGAGCTGGGCCTCGCCGGTCACGTCGCGCCTGCTGCTCGAGGCCAACGCGCAGCTGGGGGCTTACTTCTGGTGGGGCAGCCGTCAGAAGGATGCGTTCGATGCGACGCTTATTCCGGTGCAGGAGAATGGCGGCGCCTTTCCGGGCATCAATTACCGTGGGGCCAACTGGTCTGGGCACACCGGATTTACGAACATCGTGCAAGGGGCCGCCTCGTACATTACGGGGTCACACTCGGCGAAGTTCGGCTTCCGCTACCACAACAACGACTCGACGTTTCCGAAAAACTACTACAACAACTCCCAGCTCAAGTACATCTTCCAGGACGGCGTCCCCAATCAGGTGACGATGTACGCGGACCAGGCGTCGCAACAGGAACAGAAGCAGAGCATGTTCGCGTTGTATGCGCAGGATCGCTGGACGATCGGGCGTCTGTCGCTGCAGGGCGGACTCCGCTTCGAGCACCTCGGCGATTACTTCCCTCAGCAGCAGATGGGGCCAAACATCTTCCTGCCCAACGCCGTGGTGTTCCCAGCCCAGAACGGCCCGCTCAACCAGAAGGACCTGCAGCCGCGGTTCGGCGTGTCCTACGACGTGTTCGGCAATGGGAAGACGGCCGCGAAGTTTTTCGTGGGCCGGTACGTGACGACGTTCAACACCGTGGACGAGTGGGCGAACTATAGCCCGGCCGGGCTCGGGCATTTTGTCAGCTCGGACGCGCAGAGAGCCTGGACCGACGCGAACCACGACTACAAAGTCGACTGCAATCTGCTGAGCTCGGCCGCCAACGGCGAGTGCGGCCCGGGAAATCCGTTCTTTGGGAAGCAAATCTCTCCGCTCACGGTTGACCCGGCGACCACAAGCGGATGG
>QHWL01000704.1:1295-3430 GCA_003222555.1 Acidobacteriota bacterium
CAGCTGGGATATGTCGGCGGGCTTGACGCAGCAGATCGCTCCCAGGGTATCGGTCGAAGTTGACTACATCCGGCGGAGCTGGGGAAACCTGCCGGCCAAGATCAACCGCGCCTGGACGCCGGCCGACTTCGACTCGTTCGTGTACAACGTGCCGGCGGATTCCAGGCTGCCTGGCGGCGGCGGGTACCCGCTGACGTTTTACGACGTGAAACCCGGCAAGTTCCAACAGCTCGATAACTTCCTGACCTTCGCCGACAATGCCGGCGGCGCCTTCAACAAGTTCAACGGCGTCGACTTCACGGTGAACGCGCGTCTGCGCGACGTCACGCTCCAGGGCGGCACCAGCAGCGGGAACGTCGTCGAGGACTCGTGCGGCGTGGTCGCGAAGCACCCGGATTTCTACATCTTCGGTCCCTGGGGCGGCAACGACGGGTTCCTTGACACGTTCCTCGGCGGCGTCGGGCAGTGGCCGCAGGCCTCCTGCCATCGCGAGTCGGGATGGCAGACGAATGTGAAGGGGCTGGCGACGTACAATGTGCCAAAGATCGACGTGCTGATCAGCGCGACGTTCCGTAGCCTGCCGTATCCCGGGAATGAATTCCCCTCCGTGCAAAGCCAGAGCATCGGCGGACAGGTGACGG
The DNA here is from genome assembly GCA_003222555.1 of Acidobacteriota bacterium. Classification (GTDB taxonomy): domain Bacteria; phylum Acidobacteriota; class Vicinamibacteria; order Vicinamibacterales; family CAVVIG01; genus JAHFUJ01. The sequence goes on from QHWL01000704.1 coordinate 1,937, forward strand.
CGTTGTTCCTCGGAATCCCGGGGGTAGACAGCACAAATCTCGGGCGGCCGCTGTCCAGTGGCATTCCCGTCGAATTCTTGAACATCGTCAAGCCCGGCGCGAAGTACGGCGATCGCCTGAATTCTGTCGATCTTCGGTTGGGCAAGATCCTGAGGCACGGCAACTCCAAGTCGCAGGTGAGCCTCGACGTTTTCAACCTGCTCAACTCGAATACGACGGAGAGGTACCAGTTGACCTACGGGACGACGTATCTCAATCCGTTGTCGATCACGGCGGCGCGGTTCTTCAAGATCGGTGTCCAGCTCGACTTTTGAACTTTGGAAAGGCACTTCGACCGTCGTAGCGCACTGCGTCCCTCCATCTCAGAGGTACCTCCGGTGTCAGTTATGCGTCTAACCGCCCCGCAGCGCGCGGCGCCGACCCCTGGACCCAAGACACCCCTGAATGCGGGGTTGGTGGCGGCAAATAAAATGTCGCGGTACACGGCCCATTCCTCCCGCTCAGGCCAGCCGTGTAAGAAGGCCGCAATCACGGGCATGAAGGTCTGCCGAACGCACGGCGGCGCCGCGCCCCAGGTCCGCGAAGCGGCGCGGCTCCGCCTCGCGTTACTGGTCAACCCTGCACTGGCGAGGCTCCACGACATCCTCCGCGATAAGCGCCATCCACAGCTCTTGGGCGCCATCAAAGAAGTTCTGGCTCGCAATGAACTGTATGGGCTCGGCGTCGAGCCTAGGGGCGCCCTCTCGCCCGCCCAGGCCATCTCGGTCCAGACGCACGTGAACCTGCCGGAGGTGCACCTCGCAAACATGAGCGACCAGGAGCTGGAGACGTATCAGAAGCTGCTGCTGGAACTCCGTGAGTTGTTGCCCACGGAGGAACCCAAGACCGTGCCGAGCAAGTGGCGATGACGAGAAAACAGCTTCGGCCGTTGGCGCCGCCCCTCGGTTCGTGCAATTCCGGCCCACACACCTGCTGCTCGTCTTGGCGATTGCGCTTCTCGTATTCGGGCGGAAGAATCTGCCGCAGATCGGCCGGGGCCTCGGCGAGGCGATTCGGGGATTCAAGGCGGCCGTCGCGGAAGGCGACCAGGATGAGGCTCCGAAGCAACGGGCTTCGGCTGATCGAAAGACCTAGCGGTCTCGTGCGTCAGAAGGTCGCAGAAGGGTAGCCTTGGACCTGCGCTCCGCGCCAATTGTGCTCTCCGGTCCAAGACTTCGGCTAATCTGTTCGAGTGCAGCGCTGCCGTTTGACTGCGCTCGATTCGGCGCGTCCGTTTGTCCGTCTGGTCGCAGTCATTGTGTTTCTTTGCGCCGCCCACGACGTGGCGGCGGTTGACCCGTGCACGGACACGTCGGGGCACAAGGTTTCGTTCGTCACCGTCGCGCCTGATGTGCGGGTCGAAGTGCTCGATTGGGGCGGTGGGGGACCACCGCTCGTTTTGCTCGCTGGACTGGGCAATACGGCGCACGTCTTCGACCACTTCGCGCATCAATT
>QHWL01000705.1 GCA_003222555.1 Acidobacteriota bacterium
TCGGTCATATCAACGGAAATACTCGTAACATTTTTCGTGTCGACGACTTTTGTTGTCGACGTGCACGATCGTGATCGTCAGCCGGTTCGCCGAGAACCGAGCCGACACGCGTCTGTCAAAAGCAGTCGGTAGGAAACGGATGTGTTATCTGCAGCGTCACAAGTACAATGTCGCTATCATGCAGCTCTCGACCGGAATTTCTCCTATGGCCGGAGGGGCCTACCTGGCCGCTCGAACGGTTGCCCCACGAGTCGAGGATCATTTCGCTCGTCATTTCGACGCCGCTCGTCAGCGCGGCCAGGAGCCCGTCGCCTCTTTACCAGACGCCCGTACGATCGAGGCCATCATCGACGCGGCGTTCTGGGCGAGTCTCCGACGCGAGGAGAGCTACGTCCCGAAGATCTCGCTTGCCCTGATCGCGCCTTCGCAGGCCACGCACCCGCTCGTCTTCGAGCAGCCGCTGCCGCTTGGCGCCAGCGCCCTCGCGCGTGTGGCGCCGGCCGTCGAGCGCGCCGGGATCCATCTGGGCGTCTGGCGCGAACGCGACGAGCTGAAGGTGTGGGGAACGACCAGCACGATCCCGACCTATTGCTTCGTGTTGGAAGTGGCGGGGCCGGGGCTGCTCGTCATCAAGCACCACCGGGGCGAAGAGTCGGGAAAGTTCGTCAACGTGGCCGTGCTGGAGGGCGACCAGATCAAAATAGTGGACGAACACGCCTCGAGCCTGCCGGACTGCCCCCCTCTGCTGACGTCGCTGCTCGGGTTCGATTCGCCAGCCTCGTGGGTCGACTCCGTCAACGTGCTGGTCCAACTGGCCGTCTCCATGCGCGCACATAAGCGCGGTGGAGCCCTGCTTGTCGTTCCGGCGGGCACCGAATCGTGGCGGGAATCGATCGTGCGTCCGATCCCGTACGCCGTGTCGCCGCCATTTTCCGCTCTTGTGGAATTGCTGAGCGCGACTCCCGACGAGCGCCGGCACCTGTGGCACGAGTCACTCGGCCGAGCCGTGGACGCAATCGCCGGCCTGACCGCCGTCGACGGCGCCACCGTGCTCACCGACCGATACGAGGTGCTCGCTTTCGGCGCGAAAATCGTTCGCCGCGCCAGATCCCCACAGGTCGAGCAGGTGAGCGTGACGGAGCCGATCGAAGGCAGCGTGGCGGCCATCGTGCACCCGTCATCCCTTGGCGGAACCCGGCACCTCTCGGCGGCGCAGTTCGTTCAGGATCAGCGCGACGGCGTCGCGCTGGTGGCGTCGCAGGATGGCCATTTCACCGTCTTCGCATGGTCGCCCTGTGAGACAAGGGTCCACGCGCATCGCGTCGAGACGCTGCTGCTGTGAGCGGCGGGCAGGTCTAAAGACCTGCGCCACGAGTATCAAGCCGTAGCGCAGGACCGTAGCGCAGACTTTAGAGCGTGTGAAGCAAAGCACCGTCTTACCGCAGAGCACGCAGAGCACGCCGAGAATTCTTAGCGTTTTCTTCTCCGCGAACTCGGCGGTCTCGGCGGTTAGCGGTTTCTTCACAGGCTCTTTAGTCCTGCTCACACCTCAAGGCTATGATGGAGCTCCCATGAAAAGGTGTGTGACGGCATCGATGGTCATGCTCGCCGGCCTGATGGCGACCGGCCGTGCCGCCGCGGGAAAATCGGGCGACCTTCTGGATCAGGTCGATCATCTCGTGTATGCAACGCCCGACCTGAACGCTGGCATCGACACGCTCGAGCGGCTTCTGGGCGTTCGTGCGACGGCCGGAGGTCAGCACCCGGGACTCGGAACGCGCAACGCGCTGATTGCGCTCGGGCCGTCTTCCTACATTGAGATCATCGGCCCGGATCCGGACCAGGCGAAGTCCAAGGAACCCCGACGCTTCGGCATCGACGACCTCAAGGTGCCTACGCTCGTCACCTGGGTGGCCAAAGGATCGCAGTTGGAGCGATTCGCGGCCGACGCCAGACTTCACGGCGTCGACCTTGGCGAGGTGCAATCGGGGAGCCGGAAGAGGCCGGACGGCGTCGTGTTGTCCTGGCGCTATACGGATCCGAGAGTAGTCGTCGCCAATCGAATCGTCCCGTACTTCATCGATTGGGGAACATCGCCCCATCCCGCGCTCACGGCGGCGAAGGGCGCCTCGTTGCTCGGCTTGCGCGCGGAACATCCCGACGTCCGGCGAGTTCAGAACATGCTCGATCGGCTGGGACTCGAACTCCCATTACAACGCGGATCGGCGCCCGCGCTCATTGCGACCATCAGCAGTCCCAATGGCCGCGTGGAACTGCGAAACTGACCCTTCAGCGCCTGCCGCCTCTACTTCACCTGGCTCGTGATGGGCTTGCCCTTCTCGACGACGAACGCCGCGAGGACTTTGATCGGCGTCGTACCATTGTTGATGCCCTCGTGAATCTTGCCAGGGTCGACAGAAAATGTATCGCCGGCTTTGTAGGTAGCGGTCGGCTTGCCTTCGTAATCGAGGGTGAGGACTCCCTCTTGGACGTAAGCGATGAGAGTACCGGGATGCGTGTGTTTACCTTCCCGCGCGCCCACCGGTAAATCCACCGCGACGAGGGCTGCCGTATAGCCGGGGATGGCCAAATCTCGTTGCCGCAGTACCTTGCGCGTCACGGTTGGCTGCTGGGCGGCAGCGGAGGTTGCCAACGAGGGCGCCAGACCGCAAAAAGCCGCGACGACAACCGCAGTAATTAGTCCTTCGATCGAATTTCTAAGCATCTTTGCCTCCACACTCTCAGACCTCGGTACGAACGGCGCATCCTGCGCGTCCGCCAATAGCTTTCTACTCGACGATCGTGAACACCTCGCGGTAACCAGAGTCCACGAGCGCGGTGAACTTCTGATAGTTCGCCTGCCAGTCTTTGTCGCCCATGATCCGGGACGCCGAGGCTTCGAGGGCTGCCATATTTGGCATCGTGAATTCCAACACCAGCGTGTAGAAGGGGCCTGTGACATCCGTCAGGAGACGCGCGGACATATCCCCTCCTCCCGCTCGTCTCTGAATGGCAAGGCCTTCCTTCATGTTAGCCACGGCCTCTCGAGCCTTCCCGAACTTCAACCTGAACACGTTGCGTACGACGATCATGAGCGGCTCCTCTTTGTGATGCCCGGACGCGCGCTTCGCGCTACGTCTGGGCTCGCCGAAGCTTGGCGAGGGCGGCGCGCGGCTCCAGCCGCGGCGACGACATTATCCAGAAATTGAAGCGGCTTTCACAAGCCTGGAGTGTCGCAGGCCGCTCAGGCCCGCGACCGCGGGGCTAAAGCCACGCGCCACGAATCTGAATAAGGTACGGTTTGAAACACGCCTGCACGCGGCGGGATGGCGCAGGAGCACTCGTCGGCGTGACGGCTATTGGGCCACTTTGACGAGCCCGTGGGTGATGGTGACCAGGTCTTCAAGCCAGAGCGGCTTGAGGTACACCTCCGCGCCGAGCCCCGACAGCTCGTTCGAGACGGTGTCGTCGATGAAATAGTCGCCGGTCACGATAGCCACCGGCGTGTGCTGCTGATGCTCATCGGCGCGAAGCCGCCGAAGGAACGCGACGCCATCGACGACCGGCATGTGCAAATCAAGCAGGATCGCGTCCGGCGCGCTGACTTCCACTGCGTGCAGCCCGGCCTCTGCGGACATCGTAGCCTTCGAGCCTCTACATCCGGGCAAAAGTCTGCGTGGTCTCCGGATCGTCATCGACAAGGAGAACACTGGCGGGTTTGGACGGCGAGCCGGTTACCGGCGCCGGCGCAGCGGTGACCGAGACGCGGGTGGTGAACGGCGTCGAGTGTGTCGAGGCTCCGGGCAGGATCGCCGCCGAGCCAGTCGGATGCTCGGCCGCGCTCGAGCGGCCAAACAAGAGGAGCGACACCGCCTCGAGCAGCCCTCGCACGGTACATGGCTTGTCTAGAAACGCCTCGCCTTCACGCAGAGCGACCTTTTCTATGAAAAGATGGTCGCAGTAGCCGGTAAGGTACAGAACTTTGAGCGCAGGTTC
>QHWL01000097.1:0-422 GCA_003222555.1 Acidobacteriota bacterium
CGAACATCGGATTGACGTCGTACACCGAGATGAGCTCGGAAGGCGACCGCAGGCCCTTGGCTTTGAGCCTCTCGGTGTAGTTGCTGGCTTGCAGGGAGCTGTTCGAGCCGCTGAAATTGAACTGGCCGCTGAAGATGTTCGCCCCCTCGCGCGGGATGACGTTGATGACCACGCCGCCTGTCTCGGCATCAGCGAGCCCGCCCGCAATGGTCAGTACCACTTCCTGCGCGGCGGCCACTTGCGGCATGTTCCCGCCGCCGCCGTTTCCGCCGGCCCATCCCATGTTGATGCCGTCCGCGAGGATCCGCGAATCGGAGGCGCGCCCGCCGTGGATGGAGGCGGCCCCCCCCTGCATCGTCCCTCCAATGTTGCCGGAATCGGTGTTCGAATTCCCGATGACGCCCGCGCCGCCGGACGCCGAC
>QHWL01000097.1:560-8885 GCA_003222555.1 Acidobacteriota bacterium
CCCGCCGAGTTTCAGATCGGCATTCACGGTCGCCACGAAGTTCCCCGACAGCTCGATGCCTTCGCGTTTCACGACACTGAAACCGGCCAGCTCGAACGTTACGGCATAGCTGCCGGGCCGGAGATCGACGATGCGGTACTGGCCGGTGTCGTCGGTGACGACCGACCGGACTCTTTCAATCAGGACGGGGCTGGCGGCTTCCACTCTTACACCCGGCAAGACAGCACCCGAGTTGTCCTTGACAACGCCGGTGATCGCGGCTTGCGCATAGGCCGTTGACGGTAAGAGCCAGGAAGCCAGCACGACCAGGAGGGCCGGCGAGGATCGCTGGATCAGGTTCAGCATCGCTGTTCTCCTTACCTACTCCGCAAGTGGACGATGCCAGCAGGCGGGACGGTCTGAGGCGGAATGCTTCTAAACCGGGCAGGCTAGCTCTGTCGCGCAAGCATGTCAAGCTGAATCCGCAACACTTTCAAGAGTGAACTGACTTGGGTTTAGAGAGTGAACTGCGTTTAGAACGAAGGGTGACGAAAGTGTGCTAGGAGTGAACACGACGCGCTGGACCAGGTTGTGGAAGCCCAAAAACACACGCTCAATTCGCGTGCGCCTTGTACCAGACAATGAAATCGAGGACGTTCTCGTTGACGGCGAGGCCGCGCGCGTAGAGGGTCGTCGTGGTTTCCATCGGGCGAATCGTGACCGACCTCAGATCTGGCGCTGAGAAGTTCGCCAGCAGAAACGCGCCGGGCTTCAGCATGGCTTCGACATTCGACATCGCCAGCGCTTGCTCGAACACGTCGTAGTAGATGAACACGTTGGTGGCAATCACGAGATCGAATGCTTCCCCGTCGAGTCGCTCGGTCACGATGTTCACATTCAGCACCGACATCCGCTGAACGGCAGAGGGCCTGACACGGACGGCCCGCAATTGTGCCACTTCCGCAATCGCCTTCGACGCCGGCGCCTGGGCGGGCGCGCCGATCCGATCGCCGAACGCCTGCCAGTACGCGCGAACCTCGGGGAGCCACGGCGTGCTCCTGGGCAGCAGCAGGTTCAGCGTGTAGCCGATGTTTCTTGCGGCCCGTGCTCGAGCCCGGGTCACGTGATCGATGATGCGAGGGCTGATGTCGAGGAGCACGATCTCCGGATCGCCTGGCGAGGGCGCGAGACCCAGCCTCTTGAGCGAATCAAGCACGGCAAACGGCTGCACCGTCTGTTGAGGATAGGCGTCGAAGCCGACGTCCTTGTCCGCGAAGTCGAGCCCGGGACCGACGATCGCCACGCGTCTCACGGAACCGGGCTTGAGCAGCCCACGCGCCTTCATCGCCGTCAACGCCTGCTCGACGGAATAGTTGGGAACGAGCGACGCGTCGAGCGACAGACCGCGCGTGCGGAACAGCCGGGACCGCTCGACAAACTCGGTCAGGGGGTCGCCGCTGCTCGTTGCGCCGAGTTCCTGATCGATCTGGTCCTGTTCGGTTGCCACGCGGATGACCGCCGCAAGCAGATAATTTCGTGCAGCTTCCCTCTCCACAGCGGTCGCGAAGGGAAGCCCTTTTCGCTGAAGAAGCGCCCGGGCGAAGAGCCGGCGCTCGTCATTGTCAGGGGCGGCCAGAGCCGTCAGAAGATCGTCGAGGCGGGCCGAGATCAACTCAATTGTCCGGCGCAACACCAGCTCCCGATCCCCCGCCGTGCCCGATTCGACTGCGCCGAGCACCGCGCGTGGTCTCGAGGTAAACGACGTACCGAACAGCATCCAGTTGATGATGGTGTCTTCGTCGCCCTGGTCGAGCCGTGCGCGGACCTCGCGATCCTTGCGCTCGATCCAGCCCGGCCATGCAGTTTCCATCCGCGCTGGGATCAGATCATCGAGCTCGGGTGGAAGCTTGCCCGCCAGCTCGGTCAGAATCGGCCGGGCTTCACTAAAACGGACGAATCGAGCCGGAGCGACGGCGGCCGCCGCGCCTGCCGTGATCAGCAGCAGGACGCCGACAATCCAAATGTGAGCGTGAAGAATGCGTCGATCCTATCAGTTTCGATGCTGACCACGCTCGTCATGGCGTCGGCGGAGGTCAGCCCTTACCGAAAATTCTCTTGCGCGAGGCCCCTTTCCTGAGCATTATGACAAACGTGCGGGAGCGTCCGAGGTGAAACCATGCGCCTGACTCCACTCGTTCCGGCAGCGTTAGTCCTGTTTATTTCGGCGCCTTCGTTCGCCCAAGAATGGATCGAGTTTGCCAGTCGGGCAGATCGCTTCACGTGCAACTTTCCGGTTCAACCGACCATCACGGAGACCACCTACCGGTCGGAATATGGCGCCGATCTACCGGCGCGGGTGTATAGCGCCACGCAAGGCCAGAGCCGCTATTCCATGAGGGTGGTCGATTACAATCAGGCCCAGCGAATACTGGCCGAGAAAGCCAAGAACTGCCCGTTGGGCGCCGAAACCTGCATCGGAGCCCCCGGGAATGAGGGGTACTCGAGGAATGATGTGCGAGGAGCGATCGTGTATGCCTCGTGGCAGTTCATGCAACGGGACGCCAAGGTGACGCACTACATGTGGAATGCCATCGACCGCGTCGAAGGACATCAGCTGCAGCTCACCAACAACGGCGACAAATCCCGTACCTTTGCATCGATCTACATGCACGAAAACAGGCTCTATATCGCGGAGGCGACCGTGCCGGCGGGTTACCCAGAGCCGGGGTTCTTTCAGCAATCGCTAGGATGGCTCGACGAGAACGGGAGGGGGATTCGCTATGACTCTCTCTACTCCAATGGGTTCCCGCCACCTCCCCGCGCCGGTCGAGGTCAAGCGCGTTGATCCCGAACCTTGAAGTTTTATTATTGTGTATGCTGTGCTAGTACCAGGAGGGGAGCGTATGCGGTTTAGCTTATTGGGCGCTGCGGCTATTTGCGCGGTTGCCGTCGCGTTGCCGGCGTGGGCGCACCACTCCCACGGCAACTACGTCGACACGTTCATGGATGTGGAGGGTGTGGTCAAGGAAGTGCACCTGGTCGTCCCGCATTCCTGGATCTACCTGGAAGTCAAGGACGCCATCGGCGAGCCGCAAATGTGGGCGCTCGAAGCCACCAATCGCACGGGGCTCGAGCGGATTGGAGTCACGCCCGACTATCTCAAAGTAGGCGACACTGTCAAAGCGCGGTGCCATCGTCTCAGAGACGGCTCCAACGGTTGTCTTCTCGGGTTCTTGAAGGCCAAGGACGGAGCCGTCAAAGATTGGGACGGCAATAACGCACCTCCCCCGACTGATTTCTGACCCCGGCTCCGGCGGGCTCCTGATTTATCTGCGACCACCCGCCGGACCGCCTGCATCGGCGCCACCGCCCGGCGGAGTGCCTGCACCGGCGCCACGGCCCCGGCCGGCGCCAGCGATCGGGGGCTTCGGGTACACGCCCATACCGTGGTACGCGTTGGAATAGATTGTTTGATAACGAATTCCCTTTCCATCCTTGTCGACCCACCCCATCGACTGTTGAAACAATCCCGGTTCCGGGTATCCCTTCGGCACCGTGCCCTCCGCGATGTAGAGCTTGTTTTCGTGCATCGCGATGTAGGCGAAGGTGCGGGACTGATCGGCATTGTTGGTCAGTTGTATGAAATGTCCTTCGACCATGTCCTGCCACTCCCAAGCCAGGCTTGTCAGCTTGACGTCCCGCTGAAGCAGCTTGAACGTCGCATAAACGATCGCCCCTCGCTCATCCTGCTTCCAGTACCCGGGACCGATGGTGGGGCCGGCGTTCGCACGGCACTGCGCGTTCCCGGGCGGACACGTCTTGGAACGCTCAATGCCCTGTTGTTCGAGGCCGGTGTAATCGACAACGGTCATCGAGTAATGCTCGCGACCCCTCTCGGCGCTGTACACCCGCGCCGGAAGGATGTAATCCAATTGTGACTTCCAGGTGGTCTCCGTCACCTTTGGCTGACCCGGAAAGTTCACCTTGAAGCCGTCTTGCGTGTTGACGTACTCCTCCCATTCCTGGGCGGCTGCGGGCCCAGACACCGACAGCACCAACGCGAAAACTAGTGTGGTCATACGCATGACGGGTCCCCCGCTTGCCGCTACACAATACTGGCAGAAAACGGCTCGGCGCATTGTGAATTCTTTTTGACGCGACTAGGATGACATCACGGATTCGGCGGAATCCCTCCGCGGACGGGCGGTTTCGGGAAATCGGGTGCGTTGACGTAGATTGTCGAGTAGCGAATCCCTCTTCCGCTTGCGTCGAGCCAGCCCAGGGATTGCGTAAAGACCGCCGGCGGAGGATAACCCTTGGGGACCGTTGCCTCCATGATGATGAGCCTGTTCTCGTGCATGTAGATTGACGCGAAGGTGCGGGATTGATCGGCGTTGTTGGTGGTCTGGATCTCCTGTCCTTGAACCAAAGCCTGGGAATTCCACATCAGGTGCGTCACCTTGACATCTCGTTGCACGAACTTCGCGGTCGCATAGACAATCGCGCCTCGCACGTCATTTTTCCAGTATCCAAGACCCCAGTCAGCTACGCCCTGACACGTCTCGGTGCCCGCCGGGCAGGACTTGGATTTCTCTACGAGGAGGCGTTCGACTGGGTTGTAATCAACCACCGTCAAGGAGTAGCGGCTCTGACCTTGCGTCGCGCTGTATACGCGCGCGGGCAGGACGGCGCCATACTCCGAGGTCCAGGTGGTCTCGGTGACCTTCGGTTGAGTGGGGAAAACGCAGGTGAAGCGTTCTTCGCGACTGGCAAACTCGACCCATTCCTGGGCGAACGAAGGCGCCGAAATAGATAGTACCAAGGCTGCCGAAATGAGTGGCATCGGGCGCATACGCATGAGTTTTCCTCCGACGCTTACGGCGTCGTTACAATGCTGCCAGGAATTGCCCCCGCGCAAACAGAAATTTCAGTTCACAGCCACCTGGGGCGGACCCGTGGTCCGTCGATCGTCGACCTCGCGCGTTGGTCGCGCCCGACCGGGTTCAGTTCTTGAAATCGACTATCGTCTTCAAGGTATTGCTGTCGATCCCGCCCGAGTCGCTCACCCGCACCTGGAGGTCACATTTACCAGTGGCCGGAGTCCCACCACCGGTTGGAGGGCGCGGATTGGGAACGATGGCGTGGACGACACCGTTGCCCTTGTCTCGAGCGCTCACCTTGCCGTTGATAACGCCCACGATGGGTTCACCGTCGCAGCCAATCATGAACCAGACGTACGGTGAATCGCCAAGATCAGCAGACCGATCAACAGCGGCGAATTGGGCCTCGAGTGTTGGTTGATTCGATTGCGCAGACAGGATGCGGAGCTCAGAGATCCTGGGAACGTGGCTCGGAATCATGATCGTGACGGGCGCCGTCCGACCCATCGGCATCAGGAGGACCAACGTTCGGTCTCCTGGCGCCGCGTCGTTAGCCACGTCGATTGTGAGCTCCGACCATGTGAGCGCTCCTTGGATGTTTTGGCCCAGTTTGATGCCGGACACCTTGACGCCAGGCGAAGGTGAGATCTCGGCGCCCTGGATCGCGTCCCGGCTTGGAACCGCCACGTTGATGACGGTTGCCTGACCGAGTGGCAACTGTCGTGGAAAAAAGCCCTCGATTCTGAGCTGCTGTGCCTCGCTGAGGTGAACGCCCGGCCCCAGACAGGCCAGAGAGGTGAACGCGATTACTATGAAAGCCCGAGTGCCGGAGTACATTAATCACCTCACCTTTCCACGCTCCCGGACACGCGGTCACCTCCTGCGACAGTGGAGAAACGCATCGTCTATTTCAGATCCGCGGCCACCTTATCGATGCCGGATTTCGCGCAGGCTTCGTCCTTGTCACCGCCGGGCGCACCGGACACGCCGACGGCGCCGATCACGTCCTCGCCCACCATGATCGGCAGGCCGCCCTGCGCGGGAACCATATTGGTGAGATGGAGCGCGCCTGCCGTAGGATTGGTTTTCACGGCGTTGGCGAAATTGACGGACGGCGCTCGTTGGGCGCGGGCGGTCCAGGCCTTCTTCATGGAGTTTTCGAGCGTGTGCGGACCGGTATCGTCGCCGCGCATCGCGACCAGCACCTCGCCGCTGCGCCCAAGCACATGGACCGATACGTTGTAGCCCTGCGCCTTGCAGGTTTGCACGGCGGTCTGGGCGATGGCGACAGCGGTGGTCACCGACAGATCCTTGTGGGCGACGAGTTGGGCACTGGCCGAGCCGGCGAGTCCGCTCGTGAGCGCGATTCCGGCGATAAAGGCGATTTTCTTCATTGCGAGTCTCCTTGATGAAAGGCCGCGCGTGCCGCGGCTCTTAAAATGTCGATGATGGTCGCGAACCAGCTATCGGAGTTCGGCCGAAACCTTGTCGATGCCGGCCTGGGCGCAAGCTTCGTCCTTGTCTCCGCCTGGCGCGCCCGAAATGCCGATGGCGCCGATCGTGTCCTGGCCCACCATGATCGGCAGGGCACCCTGCGCTGCCACGAAATTGGTGAGGAAGAACTGCGCCGCGTTGGGATTGCCCTTGACGGTCTCGGCAAATTTCCCCGATGGAGCGCGCGTAGTGCGGGCCGTATAGGCCTTCTTCATCGAGTTTTCGAAGGTCGCAAAACCGGCGGCAGGGTTGCGTATGGCCACAACGATCTGGCCTTCGCGGCCGAGCACATGCGCGGACACATTATAGCCCTGCGTCTTGCACGTCTCGATGGCCGTCATGGCTATCGCCGTTGCCGCCGCAACCGACAGGTCTTTATGAGTCAAAAGCTGGGCGTCTGCCGGCGCGGCAACGGCGAATGCCACCGCAGCGCCGAGCGAAATTCCGGCAATCCTGAATGCAATCTTGGACATACGATCCTCCTGATGAAAGCCGCACGTTACGGCATGATTGATACAATATGACGATACAATATAACTGTTTGGCGATTTGGCATCAAAGCAGCATCGTGAGAGGCTCCGGAAAGCTCACCTTGCCGTCCGATCCGAGAAGCAGGACTGTCGCCCGTTGTACTATGAAACCACGCGCCGGAAAATGGAGGGATGCATGACGGGAAACAGGATGAAGGTGGTGGTTGTCGGTGTGGCTCTGCTGACAGCACCTGTGGTGCGAGTGTCGGCACATCACTCCTTCGCCGCAGAGTTCGACGCCACCAAACCGATTACCTTGACCGGAACGGTCACGAAAGTGGAGATGGTCAACCCTCACGGGTGGATTTATATCGACGTGAAGCAAACAGATGGCACGGTCAAGAACTGGGCGATCGAAGCTGTAGCCCCATCGACGTTGGCGGCGAGAGGTATGAAGAAGAATACGATTCCCATTGGGCTCGAGCTCGTGGTGACGGGTTATCGTGCGAAGGACGGTTCGACCACCGCCAATGGCAACAGCGTCAAGCTTCCCGACGGCCGTGAGCTGGCTGTCGGCGCGGCGGCCGACCGTGGCGGCGCCCCTCCCGATAAGCCGGCCGGTGGCCCGGCTCCCTTCTAGACGGCACCTCGGTACAGGGCCGGAATACTTCAGATGAGCAAGCGAGTCGTCGGTGCGAAGGTGGCCATCGCGGCCGTGGCGGTCGTCGTGTTGGTCGGCTCGTCGACGGCCGGCGGTCAGGCGCCGGCTCAGGGCTATGTTCCGCCACGGACAGCGAATGGCCAGCCCGACCTGGGAGGAATTTGGCAAGCTTTAAACTCCGCCGCGTGGGACATCGAGGACCATTCGCCGCGTCTGGGAGTACCGGGAGGGTTTGGCGTCGTAGAGGGCGGCAGACTTCCGTACCTGCCCGCAGCGTTGGCGAAACGGAAAGAGAACTTCGACAAACGCGCGACGGCCGACCCGGAGGCCAGCTGCTACCTGCCAGGTGTGCCGCGCCTGACGTACATGCCTTATCCGTTCCAAATTCTCCAGTTCCCGGACGTCGTCACGATCATCGATGAGTATGAGGGGATTACGCGCTCGATCTTCCTGACTGGAAAGCACCCCGATTCCGACGTGATCGACTTTTGGATGGGGGATTCGCGCGGCCGCTGGGAAGGCAACACGCTGGTTGTCGACGTGGCCAACTTGAACGACCGAACGTGGTTCGACCGAGCCGGGAATTTCCACAGCGACGAGCTGCATGTGGTCGAGCGCTACACACGCACCGGCCCCGATCACATTCAGTACGAGGCCACGATCGAGGATCCGAAGGTCTTCAGCAGACCCTGGAAGATGAGCATGCCTCTCTACCGTCGCCAGGAAAAGAATTTTCGCCTGTTGGAATATGAATGCTACGCGTACACGGAGGAAGAGGCCGGGAAAGGTAACCTGAAAATTCCGTGGCCCCACTTCGAATTTGAAGGCGCGCCGTTGAAAT
>QHWL01000097.1:9022-9359 GCA_003222555.1 Acidobacteriota bacterium
GCGGCCGTCGCGGCAATGTCTCTGACGCCAGTCGTTGCAGTGGCCCAACAGCAACAGCCGCAGTTTCCACGAATCGAAAAGGAGCTCGCCCCGTGCGAACAGATGAGAGCGGCTCGCAGTAAGCGACCCTTAACCGCTCTGCCTGCCCGCGTCATCGAGCCGAAGAAGACGGCTGACGGCTGGCCGGACCTGCAGGGGACCTGGAGCAATGCGGCTTATCCCGGAGGTTCAGTCGACAGCATCGAAACAGGCTGGGATCCCGCTGACATTCTGATCACGTGCAAGGATCCCGCGAGCAACAGCGGCGAGTTCGCCAATCTTCTGATAGACCCGATGC
>QHWL01000055.1 GCA_003222555.1 Acidobacteriota bacterium
CCTCCGACGCGGTGAACAGGGCCAGCGCGCGGGCATTCGCGATGAGCAGGCGCCCTTCCGTATCGGTGAGCAGAATCGGGTCGGTGACGGCATTGATGATGCCGTGCAGCAGCGATCGTTCCCGGCTCTGCTTGCGATCGCCCTCGGCGAGCGCCTGCTGCCGGAGAATCTCATCGAGCTTCTGGCTGAAGACCGAGTTGAACCAGCGAAACTCATGGCTGAATGGCGCCGTGCCCGCAATCAACAGAAGGCCAAAGGCTCCTTCCGCCACGCCGGGCACTCCGAGCGGGACGACGTGAAAGGGCGAGTCCTCAAACGGCGTCCACGGCCTGCGCCGGCG
>QHWL01000056.1:0-7624 GCA_003222555.1 Acidobacteriota bacterium
AACCCCTCGAGCAGGCGCAGACGGACACCGAGCGCCTCATCGCCGCGGATCGTCACCGCGAAGCGCGCGCCGTCGTTGACCGGCGCGCCGTTCCGTTTAGACGCGTGACGCTGCACGGCGCCGGGTGCCAGAAGCCCGGCGGGCAGGCGACCCATTCTTGAGCTGAGCTCGGAGGGCCGCATTTTCGGCAACGACTTCGTCATACTTCTTCCGCTCCAGCGCCGGCCGGCTGACAGGGTTGGCCGCGTCGACCGCTTCGGAGTATTTCAAGTAGGTCTCAATCGACGCCACGACGATCCGCGCTTCCACGGTGATGAGGTCGATGCCCACCAGCGAGACACGAACCCACGCATCGATCACGATCCCCTTGTCGAGCACGCGATCGAGGACGTCGATCAGGCTCGAACCGCCTGCTGCTCGTTCAACGGGCATCGGACACTCCTCGCTGCACGATTCGCGCGAACGGGAAGACGCGGAACTATTTCAGCGTGGCCACCGTGGAGCGCCGACCCGTCACCTGAGCCAGCTTGCGCTCCAGCGCGCGAATCTCTCTCTTCAACTTCTCGTTCTCGCCCGAGAGCGGCTGTTTCCCCGGCGACAGGTGACGATCGAACTTCCACCAATCCAGGCCGATCTGCTCCGCCTTGTCGATCGAGCAGATCAACAGGCGGATGCGGATCGTCAGGAGCTCGACGTCGACGAGCGAAATCTTGATGTCACCAGCGATGACGAGTCCCTTGTCGAGCACGCGATCGAGAACATCGATGAGACCGCTGGACCGGTAGTGCCCGTCTCCCAATGGCGTCGGCATAGTTCTGTTATTCTACGAGACTAAATCGCGCAAACGCTGACTTACTGACTGCTGGGCGTAGGGGACTTACCGGACTTACCTCAGCAATGGCGATGCCAACGGCGTTTTTCGGAATTAAGTGTGGAACCGCGCGCCGCCGCATCAAAGCCCGACAATGGCCATTCGGTCCGCGTAGCAAAACCTTACAGTCTGGTGAGATCGTCGGGCGTATCGACGACGGACTCTTGACACCCTAACTCCTCAACCGCGAACCCTTCGAAGCCAAATCCATATCTGACAAGGCAGACTGAAGTCGCCGCATTTCTCGCGGTGCGCCAATCGATCGCCGAATCGCCGACGAGCAGTGTCTCGGCCGCTGAGACGCCGACCCGGGCGGAGAGATATTGCAGCCCTGCGGGATCGGGTTTTCTCGGAAAGGGTCCGTCGCCGCCGACGACCGCGTCCGCTGGAAAATACCTGGCGAGATCCAGGCCGTCGAGGATGCGCCGTGTCGCGTCGAGCGGCTTGTTGGTAAGCACCGCGAGCGAGGCGCGCGTCCCCAACTCGCCCAGCACACGGGGAATCCCCTCATAAGGCCGCGTGTGTGCAAGGAGCCGTGTGTCGTAGATCGCGAGAAAGCGATCGAGCGCATCGGGCGGCGGCGCGACACCTGCGGCCGCAAACGCGCGCGCGACGAGCGCCGCTGCGCCGTCGCCGACCATCCGGCCGACAGCGTGCGATTCGAGCGGCTGCGCGCCACAGGCGACGAGCACGGCATTGGCGGATTCGGCAATGTCGCGGCGCGAGTCGACGAGGGTGCCGTCCAGGTCGAACACGATGAGGCGAAACATGGGAATTTGAGGATCTTAAATTCTCAAATTTTCCGTGTCGCCTCAGATTTTACGTATTCGGCGAACGAGGTCGGCGTCTCCCACACCTTCACCCGCACTACCTGCAAGCCCTGCTCGCTCGCGTGGTCGTAAATGAGGCGCGCGATCCGCTCGACGGTCGGATTGCTGTCAAGGAGGTACACCGGTTCGCCGAGCTGTTGCAGCGGCTTGACCAGCGGATCGTCGTGACGAAGCAGCATTTTGTGATCGAGCTCTTTGTCGATCCAGCCTTTGACCGACCGTTTGATGTCGCTGAAATCGCAAACCATGTTGCGACTGTCGAGTTGGCCGATCCGCACCTCGATTTCCGCGACGGCGTTGTGCCCGTGCGGATGCCTGCAGATGCCGTCGTAATCGAGCAGCCGGTGGCCGTAGCAGAAGTCGATGATTTTGGTGACAGAATACATTTGAGGATGTCAGGATTTAAGGATGTACGGATTTGTTTGGTAACTGAACGGTTTTGTGCTTTCGTACAGTTCATCAAACCACCAAATCAAAAAATTGCCAAATCCACCAACAAATCCTCAAATCCCCAAATCCTCAAATCCTCAAATCTCGGCTGTCCTTCTCTCCGGCGGCCTCGACAGCGCGGTTCTGCTGGCCGAAGAGGCGGCGCGCGGCGAGGTCCACCCCATCTACGTCAGCGCGGGGCTGGCGTGGGAGCAGGCCGAGCGAGACGCGATCGCCCGGTTGCTGGCAAGCGGCCGCGTTGGCCAACGCGTGCAGCCGCTCGTTTCCCTGTCGCTGGACATGCGCGAGGTCTACACGGCGGCGCACTGGTCCATTCAAGGGCGGCCGCCGGCGTATCACACGCCAGACGAAGACGTGTATCTCCCCGGGCGCAACATCATTCTTCTCGCCAAAGCCGGCGTGTACTGCGCCGCCGCCCGCGTCGGGCGGCTCGTGCTGGGTACCCTCGCTCACAATCCGTTTCCCGACGCGACGCCTGAATTTCGCTCGGCGATGGCGCACGCATTGTCGCTCGGACTGGCGCACACCCTCCGGCTCGAGGCGCCCTACGCCGACGTGAGCAAGGCGGAAGTCGTGCGCCGGGGCGCCAGCCTCGGGGTGCCACTCGAGCTCACGCTGTCGTGCATGAACCCGCTGGCCGCGCCGGGGACAGGTCTCCGCGAGCCGGGCGAAGACCTGTCCCCGACAGCCCTCCAGGCGCGCCACTGCGGCGCGTGCAGCAAGTGCCGCGAACGCCACGACGCCTTTCTGGAAGCGGGTATTACGGATACGACAGACTACGCCGACACGGCGAACATTCGCGGTAGGGGTCCGGGGCCCGACCCCTTATCATAGGCTCTCGCAAGGAGGGAAAGATGACGCGTCGTAACAGTCCGGCTGACGAGCTTGCGAACAAATCACGTTCAACGCAGAGACCGCGGAGCCCGCAGCGAGGCACGACGCAAGGGTTTCTCAGCGTGCTCTGCGTTCAAGCGGCGCATTTTTTCAGAGGCTGTAAAGCCGGACACTACCTGTCCCTCGCGATCGCATCCCTCGTTCTCGCCGCATCGGTCTCGGCGATCACGCCGCCGGCAGTCAAGTTCACCGACACGAGGCTCAAGAACGGCCTGCGAGTGATCGTCGCCGAAGATCATACCGCGCCGGTTTTCTCAATCGCCGTCGTCTACGACGTCGGCTCGCGCGACGAACGGAACGGGCGCAGCGGCTTCGCGCATCTGTTCGAGCACATGATGTTCAAGGGCTCGGCGAACGTCGGTCCCGGCGAGCATTTCTTCGCCGTCTTCAGCAACGGCGGAAGCATGAACGGCACGACGAACAAGGAGCGCACCCTCTATTACGACACGCTGCCCTCGAATCAGCTCGATCTGGCGCTCTTCCTCGAAGCCGATCGGATGCGGTCGCTCGATATCGTCAAAGAGAACCTCGACAACCAGCGGAACGCCGTTCAGGAAGAGCGCCGCCAGGGGCGCGACAACCAGCCCTACGGCCGGACGGGCGAAGCGGTCGAGGAGCAGGCCTTCGACAACGCCGCCTACAGGCATTCGGTGATCGGATCGATGGAGGATTTGAACGCCGCGTCGATCGAAGACGTGAGGTCGTTCTTCAAGACGTATTACGCGCCGAACAACGCGATCGTCGCCATTGCCGGCGACGTGAACGCCGCGTCGACGCTCGACCGCGCGCGGAAGTATTTCGAGTCCATTCCCTCGCAGCCGGCGCCGCCGCCGGTCGATGTCAGCCAGCCGCCGCAACATGGTGAGCGCCGGCTCATGCTCGAGGATCCGCTGGCGCGGCTGCCAAGGCTCGACATCAGCTACCGCATTCCCTCGAGCCTCTCGCCCGACGATGACACGATCGATGTGCTGGCCATGATGCTGGCCGGCGGCCGCAGCTCCCGCTTGTACGAGACCATCGTCCGCGAGAAGCAGCTGGCGGTGGCGATGAACGCTTTCGCGCCCGACAGCCGAGGCCCACGGCTATTTCGAATCGTTGCGACGGCATCGCCCGAAACATCGCTCGACGATCTCGAAGCGGTGACCTATGCGGAGATCGAGCGCGTCAAGGCAGGACCGATCGCCGAGTGGGAGATCGAGAAGGCGAGGAACACTGCCCGCCGCAGCTTCGTCGGCGACTTGAGCACGTCACGTTCGCTCGCGAGCAGTCTGGCCTGGTACGCACTTCTCTACGGCGATCCCGGTCGCATCAACACCCGCTACGAGCGGCTCGCCCGCTTCAACGCCGGCGACGTTCAGCGCGTCGCGAAACAGTACCTCACGCCCGACAACCGCAGCGTGGTCATCACGCGGCCCAAGCCGGCCGCCGCGAGCAAAGGAGCGCTGTGATGCATCTGCCCCGACCGACGATCTCGACGCTCGCGATACTCGCGACAGCCCTACTCGTAGTGGTCGTATCCGGCTTGAGCCGGACTATCTCGGCGCAACAGCCGCCTCCGGCGATCGACGCGCCCTCGACCAAGGGCATCGTGCGCAAGAACAAGGTGCCGGTCTCGAGTGAGATCCTGAAGATCAAGCTGCCGAAAGCGGCGGAAAGCGACCTGACGAGCGGCCTGCACCTGATCGTCCTCGAGGATCACCGACTGCCACAGATCTCATTTCAACTCTTCATTCCCGGCGCCGGCGGTTATTACGACCCCGCCGATCGGCCCGGTCTTGCGACGTTCACCGCGGCGCTCATGCGTGAAGGCACCGCCACGCGCACGTCGAGCGAGATCTCACGACAGCTCGAGGTGATGGCCGCAAGTCTCGCGGTCGGCGCCGGCGTATCGTCGCCGGAAGCGACGCTCACCGGGTCGTGTTTGAGCGATCAATTCGATCGCCTGCTCGATCTCGCAACCGACGTCCTGCTGCACCCCTCGTTTCCCGACGAGGAACTGGCGCGCTACAAGCAGCGGACGCGCTCCGGATTCGCCCAACAGCGGTCGAATCCCGGGTTCCTTGCCGGAGAGATGTTCTCGCGGGCGATCTACGGCACGCACCCGGCCGGACGCGTGTCGCCGTCGGCCAGCGCGCTCGACAAGACGACGCGCGAGGCACTCGTCGAGTTCCACAAAACCCGCTATGTGCCCGATCGCGCCGCTTTGGCGATCGCCGGCGACATCTCGATGGCGGAGTCCCGGGCGCTGGTCGAGGCGAAGTTGGCGGGGTGGACAAAATCGGGGATCGCTGGAATCCCGGTGTCGGATCCGCAGCCCATCTCCGGCGCCGGAATCTATTTCATCGCGCGGCCGAACTCCGTCCAGACCAACCTCATCGTCGGTACGCAGGCCATCGAGCGGACCAGTCCCGATTTCGACGTGCTCTCGGTGATGAACAAGGTCATCGGCGGCGGTCCGACCGGGCGCCTTTTCATCCATCTGCGCGAAGAGAAAGGCTATACGTACGGCGCGGGCAGCACTCTTGTCGCCCCGTTGTATCGCGGCGCGTGGCAGGCGGCAACCAACGTCCGAACAGAAGTGACCGAACCGGCGCTGAACGACCTGCTCTCGGAGATTCGCCGGCTGCGGGACGAGCCCGTTCCCGATCAGGAGTTGAACGACGCCAAGCGATCGATGGTCGCGGAATACGCGCTCGAGCTCGAGTCGCCGGCACAGCTCTTGAACCTCAACGTGATGAGCTGGCGGTTCAAGCTGTCTTCCGATTACTGGGACCGGCGCGCGGAACGCCTCACCGCGGTGACGTCGGCGCAGGTGCAGGCCGCGGCGCGCAAGTATCTCGCTCCCGATCGTCTGCAGATCGTCGCGGTCGGCGATCCTGCGCGGGTCGCCGATTCGTTGAAGAAACTCGGAGCGATCGAGACCTACGACATCGAAGGCAAGCGCGTAGGGTCTTGACCGGATCTGAGAACTTGTACGGAGCGTCCGGCTTTAGCCGTACCCGGTATGGTCCGCCTGAAGAGGTTGTGAACAAATTACGTTCAACGCAGAGACCGCGGAGGCCGCCGAGAAGAAATGCCTAAAGATTTCTCTGCGTGCTCTGCGAGCTCTGCGTTCAAACGTCGTATTTTTTTACAGGCTCTGAAGGCGGACACTACGTACGGTTTTTCACCGCAATCCAGCAGACTGCCTCGACACCGGCTAGCGAGAGTACACGAGCTGCCCGCCGACGTACGTCTGCACGACCGTGAACTGCGGGTCCAGCACGGCCAGGTCCGCGACGGCGTCGGCCGCGATGACGCCGTAACCCACGAGCCCGAGCTCACGGGCCGGTGTCGTCGAGCAGACCGTCACGGCGTCGACCAGCGACAAACCGATCTTGCCCACCAGCATCCGAAAAGCGCCGTCCATTGTGAGCACGCTGCCGGCCATCGTTCCATCATCGAGAAACGCAGCCGATTCGCCGGCCGTAATCGACTGGCCGCCCAGCGATGCGCGCGTCCCGGCGGGCAGGCCCGACGCGGCGGTTCCGTCGGTAATGGCAAGGATGCGCGACGGCCCTTTCGCAGCGACGGCCGTGCGGACGAGGGCGGGATGCACGTGAAAGCCGTCGCAGATGAGCTCGGCGGCCACCTCGTCGGTTTGAAGAATCGCGCCCACCAGACCCGGCGATCGGTGACCGAGCGGCGGCATGCGGTTGAAGAGATGGGTCGCGTGACGCGCGCCGGCGGCAATGGCCTCGAGCGCCTGATCGTAGGTCGCCCCGGAATGTCCCAGAGACACGCGGTGGCCGCGCGCCAACAGCCATCGGACGAGATCGATTCCGCCATCGAGCTCTGGCGCGAGCGTGACGATGCCGACATCGGGCGAGGCGCGTTCGATCTCGCGCAGCAGGTCGGCGGCGGTGAACTCTCCAAAGTGGGGCGAGCCCGACGATGGTGGATCTGAAAGGTCCGCCGTACTCTTGCCCTGAAGCGCCGCGCGCGGACTTCTCAAGCCCGCCGCCGGCTGCGCGCCCCGAAACTCGGGGTTGACGAAGTTGCTCTCGAGGTGCGCCGGCAGGACGCGTGCGGC
This sequence comes from Acidobacteriota bacterium, assembly GCA_003222555.1. GTDB lineage: Bacteria > Acidobacteriota > Vicinamibacteria > Vicinamibacterales > CAVVIG01 > JAHFUJ01. The sequence continues at coordinate 7,118 of QHWL01000056.1, forward strand.
GCGAGCGGCCGGCATCTGGCGGACGTGCTGTACCTCTTCGAGCACGCGGCGGAGGGCACCGGGAGCGCAGGCAACCGTTGTCGGGCAGAACGCCGTGACGCCGTACCGCGGCAGCTTCGCCGCAATCGCCGATATCGCGCCGCCAGCATCGAGCGAATCGACGCCGTCGACGCCGTGCACGTGGACGTCGATGAAGCCGGGAACGATGCGGTGGCCGTGGAAAGCAAACGGCGGCAGCGCGTGGCCACCCGCGACTGCTCCCGGAACCGCCCCGGGCCGAATCTCCGCGATGCGATCGCCGTCGATGACGAGGGTGCCGGGCGAAAGAATCCGGTCAGGCAGCACGAGCTCGGCGCCCGACAGGACGATCATTGCAGCGCAGCCGCCGCCAGACGCGCCGCGCCAATCGCCGCAGCGTCGGCGCCAAGCGTGGCAGGCGCGACGGCCAACACCTGCGTAATTGGCCCCGGCAACCGGCGCGTGATCTCGATGCGCACAGGCTCCAGG
>QHWL01000056.1:7707-15231 GCA_003222555.1 Acidobacteriota bacterium
GCGGTGTCGCGAACGACCGAGATCGACACACCATCACCCTCGCGTGCCCCGTCGAGCACTTGTTCGAGGGTAATGGCCGCCAGATCGCCGTTCACGAGATCCTGCACGCGGGAACGATCGCCCGCTTTGATCCTCCAGACGAGACGCCGGACGATGCCGGCGGAAGCCACCTCGGCTTCGAGGCATCCAATCTTTCGGTAGTCTTCGCGCTCCACGGGATTGAGGGCGAGCCACGCAATCGCCGGCGCGCGCCGAGTCGCGCCGGTCGACGGAACCCGGTCGCGGACGATGCCAGCGATGGTGTGATCGGCGACCGCAAAATACACTGAGTCGCGCACGTCGCGTGCGGAGCCGGTCCACGCTTCTGCGACAGCGGCGGCCGTCCCCGAATCGACCGCGGGCAGAGGGGGAAACGAACCGGCGCGTCGGCGCGCCAGCGACTCCAGCGCGGCGTGCGTCGCCGCCGAGTCGGGACTGAGGGCGGCCACGCCCAGACCGCCCTGCGCCGCCGCCGCAACGCGATCGAGCGCGGCGACCGCCGCCGCGCTCGGGTCGGAGCCCGTCTCCACCTCGGCGCGCGCGAGCAGCTGCCCGCGATCGTCGACGGCGACGGCGACGGCAAGAGTGTCCCGGAGCTCCAGGCCTACCATGTTGCGAATTACTCGTCGCGTTCGCGACCCCAGTCGTTATGAACGTGCAGCTTTCGTCCCGCAAGCGGCAGACCTGCCGGCTCGACCCCGCCGCCGCGCTCGTCACCAGGGCCCTCGGCTCGGCAGAACAGCGTCCTGTCGATCCTGTCGAGCAGCGACGACAATTCCCGCTCGTCGGGCCCATTGATAACCAGGACGCCGCTCCCTTCGAGGGGTGGAAACCGGCGATCGTCCAGGTAATCGCGATCCATCGTCACCAGCGTGCGCCGGAGTTGTTGCGCGAGGCGATAGTGCTTCAGGTCGGACGCGCGGCGCAGCCCTTCTTCTTCGAGGACGAAGAGGACGTCCCATTGCAGGCGAGTCCGCATGTAGGCCACGAGTCCTGCGGGCACGTTGGCGTCGGCGTAAATGCGCGGCCGCGGCGAGAGGCGTTCGGCGTGGGCGGCTAATTCGGAGGGCAGAGTACCCATGAGGAGGAAACGCAAAAATGCAGAAATGCAACAATGCAAAAATGCAACACGCATTCTTGCATTTTGGCATTCTTGCATTTTGGCATTATTTGGTCTCCGCGAGGCGCTTCTCCTGCGCCGCCTTCGCTTCCCGTGTAAGCGCCACGACGAGCTGATCTCGTTTGTGCACGAGCTCCTTGCGTCGCCGGCGCCCGTTGGGCGAACCCACGGCGTACTCGCAGAAGAGCGGGAACGCGATCGTCGAGTCGCAATAGGCGACGACGGTGTCGGGCAGCACGCCCGGATTCACCTTGCCCCAGCTGACGGCTTCGGCAGGCGTCGCTCCCGAAAGTCCGCCCCAGACCACCTGGTCCGTCGTGATCTGGATGAAATAGTCGTTCCCACCCTTCGGGATGCCGTAAACCTCCCACAGCGTGGGCTGCGCCTGCAGATAGAAATTCTTGGGCGAGCCGCCGCCGAGAATGACACACCCATTGCGCTCACCGGCCAGGACAATCGCGCAGACTTCGTTCACGTCTTTGTTAGAGTCGATCATCAACCGGCTGTCGTTCATCAGCTCGTGATACGCGATGTTCATGCCGATCGAGCTGTCGCCGGGCGACGATGTGTAAAGAGGCACTCCATCCACGGCCGCCCGCGCCACGACGGAATGCTCGTCGCATCCGGGATAGTGTTCGAGCAGGTCCTTACCGAGCCGATAATGGAACTCCGAAGTCGCGATGGGTTCGTTCAGACCCGACCGGACGATGAAGTCGCGGATGTAGGCGTCGGTCTCGAGCAGGACGGTCGCGGGAAAGAGGACGTCGTAAATGCGAATGACCCCGTCTTCGTACAGCTCGACGTCGTTGACGAAGGGAGACCCGCGCCGCAGCGTGAAGTTCAGCGCGTAGTGCAGATCGTGGTAAAGGTTCGCGCCCGTCGAGATGATGAAGTCGACCAGGCCGCGATCCATCATCTCGATGACGCAGCCGCCGAGCCCGGCGGGTGTCAGCGCGCCGGCCATCGTCAAACCGATGGTGGTGTCGTGCCCGGGATCGAGCATCTTGTCGGAAAAGATCTCGCACGCCTCGGACAGGCGGCCGGCATTGAACGCCTGAAATCCTGCGTCGACCAGACGCCGAATTTCCGGGCTGCCCTTCGGCCGGTAGTACCGAATCGGTTTTCCGGAGAGAAACTGCCGGGCGGAGTGCCCGGGCGAGCCGGGGGCGCGGTACGGCAACGGTGGCTCCTTGTTTCGCTGCGGCTCGGGCAGTACCCCCAAACCGCCAAAGACTTTGCTGGCACGACGTCTGGCTGAAGCCGGACCCTACGTACGTCACCGGCGAACGCGGATGGAAGCAGAGTCGTGAATAGCTTAACATTTGGACTTGTGACTGGCGAATCGGCCTGGATCTGGTGGACGATCGCGGCCGCGATCGGCGTAGTCGGATTGCTGGGCTGGTGGGTGTGGCTCAAAGGCCGTCCCTTTGCGCCAGGCGAGGTGTTTCGCGCGAGCCGGCTGAGCAAGGGCAACCATCTGTTCCCCACCCAGGTCCTCATCTCGCCAACGAGCGTCGTGCAATATACACCGCATTGGATCGGACGGCAGGAAGAGTCTGTCCACATGGCTCACATTGCGTCGGTCAAGATCGAGACGAAGCTGCTGTTCTCGAACGTGTTCATCGAGACGAGCGGCGGCGCCGACTCAATCGTCTGTCACGGGCACCGAAAGCAGGACGCCGTGCAGATGAAAACGCTCATCGAGCGGTACCAGACCGACTACTACCGCGGTGGCCTTAGAAGGTAGAAGGTAGAAGGTAAAAGCCTTCCTTTTTTGCGCCGACCTTTTTCCTTTGCCTTCTCGCTTTTGCCTTTTGCCCTAACGCCTTCTGCCTTTTACCTTTTGCCTTTTTGCCTTTTGCCTTTTTCCTTCTAACTTTCCCACTAACTCCCACGCTCTGTCGGAACACGCGCCTTCAACCGATAACGTAAGCGCGTAAGATGGATGATTTGACTTTCAGCGCGCGGCGTGCGAGCGCAACAGCGCCGGTCCGGAAGGCTGAGCCGACCGATCTCGATGCACGCTTCCGCACACTTGTGCAATCTCCGCTGCGGGCGGGGATCCTGCGCTACCTGAGCTCGCGGCCCGACGAGAGCTTCGACGTCGAAGCGCTGATGCAGACGTTCGGCCGGCTGCGTCTCGACGTCGAGAACTGCGTCCGAGAGCTGGTCGACTTCGGCGTCGCGCAGGTGATCCCCGGCACGCCGGCCCGTTACACGGCCGAACGGCCCGGCAACGACGCTCTCGGCGAGCTGCTCGATCAATTCCTCGAGCGCAGCGCCACGGTCAGCAGCGAGGACCAGTCGCCGTCGGTGCAGCGGTTCCGCGAAATGATCGGCCGCGACGAGAAGATGCTCATCGTGTTCGAATGGATCCGCACGGCGGCCAAGTCGGACATCTCGGTTCTGATCCTCGGACCGACCGGATCGGGCAAGGAAGTCGTCGCACGGATGATCCATGAGCTGTCCCGCCGGTCCCAGGCCAAGTTCCAGGCGGTCAACTGCGCGGCGCTGCCCGATACGTTGTTCGAATCGGAAATCTTCGGCTACGAAAAAGGCGCATTCACCGGCGCGCACGATCGCAAGCCGGGGCGGCTCGAACTGGCGAACGAGGGCACGCTGTTTCTCGACGAAATCGGCGACATGTCGCTCATCGCGCAGGCCAAGCTCCTGCGCGTCCTCGAGGAGCGGCGCTTCGAGCGGCTGGGCGGCAACAAGTCCATCTCGGTGGACTTCCGCCTGATCTCGGCCACCAACCGCCCGCTCGAGCAGTTTGTCCGCGACGGCCGCTTCCGTGAAGATCTCTACTACCGCGTCAACGCCTTCGCCATCCGCTTGCCGTCGCTTCGCGAGCGCCAGGTTGACATTCCTGTGCTCGCGCAGCGGTTCCTCGCGCGGTACTGCGCCGCGCAGGGGCTGCCTCTCGACAGCAAGGCGTTCTCCAAGGAAGCGCTCGAGCTACTCGTGTCGTACCAATGGCCCGGTAACATCCGCGAGCTCGAAAGCACGGTTTCTCGTGCCGCGCTGTCGGCGCCCGGACGGTCCATCCGCGCATCCGATATCGAGTTCCTTCACGCGACGATTCCGGTGCTGCAGCAATCGAGCGACCGCCTCCCTTCGCTGGCCGAGGCCGAACGTGCGCACATCATTCGCGTCCTCGAAGGCGTGCAGTGGAACAAGAAGGAAGCGGCGCGCGTCCTGGACATCAGCCGCGGCACGTTGTATCGCAAAATTCTGGAGTACCAGCTCGAGCCCGAGCCGCGGCAGGCCGGCAACCGAAAAGGCCGGGAAGGAGAGGCTTAGAGAAGGCCTTCACGCTTTGTTGAGGTACACCGACTTTTCGCGTACCAACCGCTGGCAACGTGACGTATCATCAACAGGAACAGGCTGCCGGCCCCTCAGCTCCCGTCCTTCGCGCGCGCCCGACTTCGTCTTGGTCAATTAATGAAAAGTCTTCCCATTGCGGCACGTTTGTACGTGGCGGCCGTGCTCGTCGCAGGCGTCATCGTGGGCGCGTGGTTCGGGCCGCATACGATCGCCAAACCGGCTCTTTTCGCCGCGCTGCTGTTTTTCTCCTCGCTCGCGTCCGCGTTGAAGGTGAGCCTGCCGCTCGTCTCGAGCGGATCGACCATGTCGGTGTCCTACGCGGTGGATTTCGCGGCCGTGCTCCTGCTCGGGGCCGACGCCACGATGCTCGTCGCTGCCGCCAGCGCGTGGAGCCAGTGCACGTTTCGCACGAAGTCGCACGCCGCGGCGTACCGGACGCTGTTCAGCATGGCGTCGCTCGTGCTGACCGTCAAAGCGGCAGGTCTCGTCTATGTGTGGCTCGGCGGAAGGCCGCCGTCCGAGCCGTTCTCGCTGCTGACGATCCCCAAGCCGCTCGTCGGGGCGGCGACGGCCTATTTTGTGTGCAACACGGCGCTCATCGCGACGGCGATCGGCCTGTCGACCAGGCAATCGATCCCGCGCGTCTGGAACGAGAACTTCCTGTGGAGCGCGCCGAGCTACTTCGTCGGCGCGGGCGCCGCCGCGGTGGCCGCGTCGGTCATCGACCGGGGCGGGTACTGGATGGCGTCGCTCGCCGCAGCCCCGCTCTATCTCACGTACCGCACGTATAAGGTGTACCTCGGACGCGTCCAGGATCAGCAGCGGCACGTGCAGCAGGTTTCGGACCTGCATCTGGCGACGATCGAAGCGCTGGCCCTCGCGATCGACGCCAAGGATCAGACGGCGCAAAGCCACATCCGCCGCGTGCAGGTGTACGCCGCCGGACTGGCGGGCGCGCTCGGGATGTCGGCCAACGACATTCAGGGTGTGAAGACGGCCGCGCTGCTCCACGACATCGGCAAGCTCGCCGTCCCGGAGCACATTCTGTCGAAGCCGGGCCCGCTGACGCAGGAGGAGTTCCAGAAGATCCGCATTCACCCGCAGGTCGGGGCCGAAATCATCAGCGGCGTGCCGTTCCCTTATCCGGTCTCGCCGCTGATTCTCAGCCATCACGAACGCTGGGACGGGAAGGGCTATCCGGCGGGGCTCAAGGCCGAAGACATCCCGCTCGGCGCGCGAATTCTGTCGGCGGTCGATTACTTCGACGCGCTCATGTCGGAGCGCCCGTACCACAAGGCCATGAGCTTCGACGCGGCGATCGGTCTGCTGCGACAGGAGAGCGGCAAAGCGCTCGATCCACACGTCGTGCAGACCTTCATCGACATGTATCCGGCGCTCGCGGCCGAAGCCGACGCGAGCCAGGAGCCACCGCGCAAGCTGACGCGCGTGGCCGAGCAGGAGCCGGCCGCGCAACCCGCCGTCGGGCTCGTGACCGAATCGCCGGCCCGGACCACGGTCTTCCAGGACATCGCGCTCGCCCACCGCGAGATTTACGCGCTGTACGAAATCGCGCAGGCGATGGGCAGCAGCCTCGGCGTCGCCGACACGATGGCGCTCATCTCGTCGAAGTTGAGCAACATCGTGCCGTTCTCGTGCTGCGCGCTGTTCCTCTACAGCGAGGAAACCGAGACGTTGAAGTGCAAGTTCGCGACCGGCGTCGAATCCGAGCAGATCCAGCAGCTGGCGATCAGAAACGGCCACGGGCTGACCGGATGGGTGGCGCGCAACCGCCGGCCGCTCGTGAACGCGCGGCCCAGCGCCGATTTCGAAGCGGCGGGCGCGCCCTTGCAGACGTCGCTGCAATCCGCGCTGGTCTGTCCGCTCGTCTTCACCGAGCGGTTCATCGGCACGATCTCGGTGTACCACACCGAGGCCGCGATCTACACCGACGATCACCGGCGGCTGCTCGATCGCATCTCCGAGCAGGCGGCGGCGGTAATTTACAACTCAATCGTCTTCGAGCAAACACAAGAGGATTCGTTGACCGACCCCCTGACGGGGCTGCCCAATACGCGCTTCATGTTCATGCACCTGACGCGCGAGCTCGCGCGCGCCGAACGCCTCAAGTCGGAAGTGTCGCTGCTCGTGATGGACCTCGACAGCTTCAAGGACATCAACGACACCTACGGCCATCACGTCGGCGACCGCGCGTTGCGCGAGGTGGCGGGCGTGCTGCGCGCCGCGATCCGGCCCTACGATATCTGCGTCCGCTACGCGGGCGACGAATTCATCGTCGTGCTCTCGGGGTGCGGCGGAGAAGAAGCGGAGCGCAAGCGGATGGAGCTCCAGCGGGCGGTCGATGGCCTGCAGTTCGAGGCCCGGCCCGCCAAGTTGCTGCCGCTGGCCATCAGCATCGGCGCGGCGATCTTTCCCCACGACGGCGACTCGTACGAGACGCTGCTCGCAACCGCCGACAGCCGCATGTACCGCGACAAGGCGCGCCGCAAACGGCATTCGTCGGGCCGCTCGCGGTTCGAGGATCCGACGCCGCGCCCGGCCGCGGGCCCCTCGAACCTGTCCGATGTCGATCTGAAGCGCGCCGCGACCGGAATCCTGTAGAGCGTGTGAAATCACGTTCAACGCAGAGACCGCTGAGGCCGCAGAGAAGAAAGGCCCAAGAATTTCTCTGCGTGCTCTGCGAGCTCTGCGTTTAAACGTCGCCTTTTTCCTATTCGCGTTTCGAGTCGATCCAATCCGGGGTCGATCCAAAGACTCCGGTCCAGATGAGCGCAAGACCGGTGGCGGCCAGGATCAGACTCAAGCCGTCAATCCACCACGCATCGTACCGTCCGCTCAACTCGAGCCACGCAGCCGGCCCCGCGACCCCAACGCCCACCACGACGGCAATCGGGCGGCGGCGAGCGAGACGGAGCAGCGCGCCGCGAGCGCGCCTGAAGAGCATTTTCTTAGAGCTTTTTCGGCCGACTAGATCCCGCCGCTGACGTGGAACCCGCCGTCGACCATGACGATCTCGCCCG
>QHWL01000711.1 GCA_003222555.1 Acidobacteriota bacterium
ACGAAGATGCCCGCCAGATTGATGAGCGTTGCGCGCGCGAGAGTCACGCGCGATCCCATCGCCGCGATGACGACCCGCCACCGCTCGCCGGTGATGATCAGCCCGACGAGGTGAAGCGCCAGGGCGCCCGCGACCAGCGTGACGCGCGCGTGTGCAAGCAGGCCGACGATCCCAGCAAGCATGGTCGACAAGAAGAACCGATCATACACGCGTTGATACAATAGCCGGCGTCTTGCGGGAGCACCCCATCACGAGAATCGGCATTCTGCTGGTGTTGTTCCGGCTAGCCGGCCTCGCCGTCCGGTATCTGGCGCAAACTGACAGTTCGATGCGCGAACGGCTGGCGCTGTTGCTGCCGGCGGCGTCAGTCCACGCCGGCGCGCTATTGGCACTCGTCGTGCTGTTTCTGGTCTGCGCGAAGCTTCTGCCGTCGCGACGCCGAACGGTTGCCGTCGTGGCGTGCCCCGGCTTCGCGCTGTTGATGGTTGCGGGCCAGGCCGACCTCACGGTGTCCTCCATCACCGGGGCGCCGCTGACGCCCACAGTGTTCCGCACGTTTCGCGGCTTCCATGTCGTCCGGTCCAACGAATTTCTCGAGCCTCTCCGCGCGCACCTGCCGCTGGCGATCGCAGGTGTCGCCATGTTCGCGACCGTCCTGGTGTTGATTGCCCTTGTCATTCGGAACGACGAGCGGCGGCAGACGACCGCCCCTCTGTCCTGGCGCGGCGTCGGCGCGCTGGCGGGGGCCGGGTTCGCGCTGATGTGGATTCCCGAATGGGTACCATGGCCGGTGCCGCCGCCGCCGATCGAGGTGGCGTTCGCCCGCGAATACCTCCGGCAGGATCATGTTCAACTCCGTGGCTCCGAGCAGGACGCCATTCGAGAGTTGCGGCGAGTCGTCGGGCTGCCGTCGCATTCGGCGTGGTTGAGCGATGCGTACCCGCTCGTGTACGGTTCGACAGCACGGCTGACACCGCCTCACGCGCGATTCGATTTGCCGGACATCGTCGTCGTGATGATTGAGAGCCTGCGCGCGGAAGAGCTTGGCTTCGTGACCGGCGCTCGCGACAGCGCGACGCCGAATCTCGATGCGCTGGCGGTGCGGAGCGCTGTGTTTCCGGCATACATCTCGAACGGCTTTCCGAGCGCGCCGTCGGTGCTCGCGTTCCACTCGTCGGCGTGGCCGCACCGCCGCAAGGAAATCATCACGGACTTCGCGACCCGTGGATTCGACAGCATTCCCTCCCGCTTGCGGGATTTCGGGTACGAAGCCATTTACATCGGCGCCGATCCGAATTTCGACAATCAGGACATCTGGCTGCCGCGGTGGTATTCGAAGGTAATCGACCTCGTTGCGAGCGGGACGGCCGCCACCGACCGGAACATCGTGAATCGCGCGATCGAGGAGATTCAGCAACACGACGCGAAAACGCCCGACAAGCCGCTGTTCGAGTTCATCTCGACCTACAGCACGCACTATCCATTCAGTCTTCCGTCCGATGCCGGCGAGCGGCCCCTG
>QHWL01000713.1:0-3182 GCA_003222555.1 Acidobacteriota bacterium
CAGCTCAGCAGCGCCGAGATCTTGTGGAACGTACCGGGCACGGCGGAAGAAAAGGCCACGTTGCAGAAAAATTGCTCCGGATGCCATTCCTGGCAGCAGATTTTCAGGAGCCGCTATGACGAACACGGCTGGAGTCTGATCGTGGACCGCATGATGCATTTTAGCGGCACAGCGATTGCGGTCCGCAACCGGCCGATGTCTGACCCGGACCCCGAAGCTGCGTTGCTCGTCAAATGGCTCTCCCGGATCCGCAGTCCGGAGTCGAAGGATGCCCCGTTGCGCGTCTTCCCGCGTCCGCGCGGCCAATGGACCAGGGTCGTCATCACCGAATTCGAGATGCCGCGGCAATTGCTCATGCTCCACGACGCTGCCCTGGATGGGCAGGGCAACGTTTGGTACACCAGCCATAAGACCCGTTACGTCGGCAAAATGGACCCCAAGACGGGAATCTTCACCGACTACACGCTTCCTTTGACCCCCGGCGCCATGCCCGGAACCCACCACCAGGTCATCGACAAGAATGGAATCGCCTGGATCTCGGAAAACTGGGCGCATCAGCTCAATCGGCTGGATCCTAAAACCGGCGCGGTGAAGCAGGTCCTCATCGAGAGTAGGACGCCCATCAACGCCCCCAGTTTCGGAAATTTCACCTTGGACGCGGATGGCTTTGTGTGGGACGCGCGCGCGAACCGCATTGTCAAGCTCGACCCTGATACCGGCAAGGTCCTGAAGGAGTGGCCGCTGCAAGCCAACAGCAGCTACGACAACACTATTTCTTACGACGGCAGGTATTGGGGAGGCAGCGGGCCGGCCAACTGGGGCAACACAGTCGAGATGCTGGAGATTGAGACCGGGAAAATGCTGAATTTAAACAGCGGCTCTCACATGATGACCGCGAAACGCGGCGGCTTTGATCCCTTCGGAAACACCTGGTGGGGCGGAGCGGATGGCGCTCTCATCGAGCTCAATACGAAGGAACGCCGTATTGACGAACATTGGCCGCCGCTTGCCCCGCACCCCTACACTGACTTCTACGAAGCTATGCCCGACAAGAACGGCGAGGTGTGGGCAGGCGTGCTGCACGGACGGCAGATGCTTCGATACAATCCCAAAACCGACCATTGGGCCGCCTATCAGATGCCGGAGCCTTATTCTTATAACCGGCGAACTGTCATCGATACTTCCACGAAACCGGCAACGGTGTGGTACGTGGACTACAATAACTACCTGTACAATAACTACCTGGTCCGCGTTCAACCGCTGGACTGAGGGACCAAGATTGATGACCGCACAGGTACTTCGCATCCGTGGCTTCGTGATCGTTGGACTATTTCTGCTTCTCGCGCCGGCTTCGAGCCCCGCGGAGGTCACGCGGGTTGACATCCAGCGACGCGAGGACGTGCTTGGCGGCAAGTCGTTCGGCAAGGTCGGGCCGTACGAAAAGCTCGTCGGGACGGTTTACTTCGCGGTCGACCCCGACAACCCGCACAACAAGATCATCGTCGACCTCGACAAAGCGCCGAAGAACGCCCGGGGGAGGGTGGAATTCTCCTCCGACCTCTACATCATCAAGCCGAAGGATCCCTCGCGCGGCAACGGTGTTGTCTTCTTCGACATCGTCAACCGCGGGAGCAAGCAGTTGCTCCGGTCGTTCAGCCGTGGAGGCGGGTCGGCCGATCCCACCAGTGAAGCCGACTTCGGCGACGCGTATCTGCTGAACCAGGGCTACACGCTCGTCGCCGTTGGCTGGCAGTTCGACGTCGCCAAGGGCAGAGGACTTGTCGGGCTCAACGCGCCGATTGCCACCGACAACGGCAAGCCGATCACCGGCTGGGTGCGGATGTGGTTTATTTCCGACAAGCCGACGTTCTCGTACTCGTACGCCGGCGGGTACAACACCCGCGCGTACCCGCCGCTCGATCTCAACAACCCGGAGTACCGTTTGACGGAGCGCGAAGGGATTTTCGCGCCGTCGCGGCTGATTCCGCGAGACCAGTGGCAGTTCGCGCGCGAGGAAAACGGAACGGTCGTCCCAGATCCGAACTCCATTCGCTTGAAGTCCGGTATGAGGGCGGGTCTGACGTACGAAGTCGCATACGAGACACAGAACCCACCGGTTGCGGGCCTCGGCCTGGCCGCTGTCCGCGACATGGCATCCGCGCTGAAGAACGATCCCGGTGCGATCGCTCCAGGTCGCTACGCGTACATGTACGGCGCCTCGCAGACCGGCCGTCTCATTCGCCACATTATTTATGAGGGCTTCACCATCGACGAGCAGGGGCGGAAGGCGTTCGATGGCGCGTTTGTGCAGACCGGCGCCACGGGCATCGGCAGCTTCAACGAACGGTTCGCGCAGCCGAACGAGCTCGGTTCATTCACCCAGACCAAGTTCCCGATTCTCTACAAGACGACGACCGATCCGATCACCGGCCGGCAGGATGGCCTCGGCGCGCGAATTCCTGCCGGGCTCGAGCCGAAAATCATGCTCGTGGATTCGGCGTCGGAATACTGGGACCGCGGGCGACTGTCCGCACTGCGCCATACCTCGCTCGATGGCCGCGAAGATGTTGAGGACGCCCCGAACGTGCGGGTCTTCATGTTGGCGGGCACGCGGCACGGCGCCGGCAGCTTCCCTCCAGCCGACAGCGGCGGACAGTTCAAGGAGAATACGAACGACTATCGGTGGGCGCAGCGCGGGTTGCTGGCCGCGCTCGACGCGTGGGTCCGGCAGGGCACCCCGCCGCCGGAAAGCCGCCATCCGAGGCTGTCAGATCTGACGCTCGTGGCGCACGAGGATTGGAAATTCCCGCCCATCCCGGGCGTGCAGTGGCCGACCAATGTTCCGGGCGGCTATCGCGCCGATGTGCCGGGTCCGTATTCGGCGCTGCCGTTCCTGGTTTCGAAGGTGGACGCCGACGGGAATGACCTCGGCGGCATCCGCCTGCCGGAACAGGCTGTGCCGCTCGCGACGCTGACCGGCTGGCAGTTCCGGAGCGAGCGCATCGGCGCGCCCAACACGCTCATCGCGATGGCGGGCGCGTTCATCCCGTTTCCGGCGACGCGCGCGGAACGCGAGAGGACGCGCGACCCGAGGCAGTCGATCACCGAGCGGTACGGAACACGCGCCGACTACGTGAAGAAGATTCAGGAATCCGCTCTGCGTCTTGCGCAGGAGCGTTACA
>QHWL01000713.1:3367-3918 GCA_003222555.1 Acidobacteriota bacterium
ACTGAATCGCGTAGGTGGCACCCGCCGCACACGCCTCCCGCGGCTTCTCCGGTCAGCGCCGTGACGTCCTCGGTGCACGGTGACGCCGCAAGCTCGTCAACCATTCGTCAAGACCACCACGGTGCCTCACCAGTGAGGGCGAGTCAAGGGTGGTGAGCCGAGACGGCTGCTGCCTCGCGCCGCAGCTCAGATTCGAGCGTCGGCATATCCACCGCCCGCTCCATGCGCGCAATCACGATCGTCGCGAGCGCATTGCCGAGCACGTTGACCGGGACGAACGCGGACGAGAGTAGACGGTGCACGCCGAGAATGAGTCCGATGCTGGCGACGGGTATGGTGCCCGTCGAGGCCAACGTGGATGCGAGGACGACGATGGCCGAACCCGCAACGCCCGCTCCCCCTTTCGACGTGAACAGCATGACCGCGAGCAGTCCTAACTGTTGACCGAGCGACAAGTCGATACCGACTGCTTGCGCGAGGAAGACCGAAACGCTCGCGAAATACAGGCAGGTGCCGTCGTGGTTGAACGCGTAGCCAGCTGGCAACACGAG
>QHWL01000712.1 GCA_003222555.1 Acidobacteriota bacterium
CGCATTTCTTCGAGCAGCGCTACGTGGCCGATAACCTCTGGGCTGAAGTCAGGCTGCGATACTTCGCCCGCGTGAGGTGGGAGACCTCTATCGGGGTCACGCCGCGACGCGTGGCGACCGGCGACGACTACGACACGTTTTTCGACCCCGACGGATCCGTTGTTGTCTCCGGAACCACGGGCGAGGTGTTGATACGTTCGTTCGAAGTCAGCCAGCGCGCCGACTTGGGCCGTGTCGGTCCCATCCGGTTGTTCGCGAGCTACCGCTTCAGGCTCGATCGGTCGGCCTTCGAGCTCGGTCACAAGACGTTGAGCCGGAACGGCGGTCTCGTGGAAGCGATGGAGGTGACGACACGGGAGATGACGAGCTCGCAGATGCACGAAATTCTGTTCGCCGCGACGGCCTCACGCGATCTCGGCTCGGAGTGGCACGTCTCGATCGGCGGCGAGCTTGCGCCGACGACGCTCGGACGGCTGCTGGTGCAATTGCCGGATAAATATCCCGGTCAAGACCTCGCGTTCGTCGCAAAGGTGTTGGCTGGCGGCGCCCGTCTAGCCGTGACGCGACGGGGGCGCTGGCCGATCGAGCTTTCGGTTGAGGGCGGACATACCTGGCATTACCGGTCGAGCGATTGGATGTCGCGCGATTCGATCGGCGCCCGGTTTGTGGCCGGCCGATCGTGGGCCCGGCCGTGAAGCACCAGATCGAGTGCCGCAAAAGCCGCAACGCCGGCGCCACCACCGATTGAATCGGCGAGCCAGTCGTAGACATCTGAGCTCCTGCGAGGGACAAACGATTGATGCCACTCGTCGCTTGCGCCATAGGCGCTCGCGAGAGTAGTGACGCGAGGCGCCCGTGCCCGTCCCCGATGAGCGCGCGGCAAAACAGCACGGCCAGGATTCCGTACTCGACCAAGTGCAGCGACTTGTCCCACACGCGCTTTGTAATTTCGGGCAGCGGGCTCGACTGGGACGAGAGGAAAAAAATCAACAGCATGTAGAGGACAGGTGGCACCCAGAGCCTGGCGCGACCGAGAAGCGATTTCCGGGACATTACGATACGATACTAAGGGATTGGGTTAGACAACAGTCCTTGGTCCTTAGGCCCTGGGCCTTGGTCCGCCCTTGGTCCTTGGCGTCCCTAGTCCTGGATCCTTGGTCCTTCGAGTCACAGCACGGAGACCAAGCGCCAAGGCCCAAGGACGGCCAAGGGCCAGGGACGGCCAAGGCCCAAGGACGACCAAGCCCAACGGACAAAGGACCAAGAACCAAGGACCAGCGAGGCCGCCACCCATCGTGAGCGGCAAACCCAGAACATGAAGATCGGCTCCGTCAACCTAGCGTCTCCCTTTGCCGTGGCCCCGATGGCCGGCATGAGTGCGGCCTCGTCGTCACCGAGATGGTGAGCTCGGAGGGGCTCGTTCGCGGGATCGATCGGACGCTCGAGTACGCAGAGTACACGGAGCCGGAGCGGCCGATCTCGATCCAGATCTTCGGCGGAGATCCCGACAAGATGGCGGCGGCGGCGCAGGTCGTCGAAGGCATGGGCGCCGACATTGTGGACGTCAACATGGGCTGTCCGGTGCCGAAGATTGCGAAGCACCATGCCGGCTGCAGCCTGATGCGCGAGCCGGCGCACGCGGCCACGGTGATTGCCGCGATGACCAAAGCGGTGAAAATTCCGGTGACGGTGAAGATGCGGGCCGGCTGGAACGATGCCGAGAAGAACGCCTCGACTCTGGCGAGGATGGTCCAGGACGCGGGTGCGGCCGCCGTCGCCGTCCATGGGCGGACCGCGGCGCAGAGCTACAGCGGCTGGGCCGACTGGGATCTCGTGGCGCGGATTGCCGACGAGCTTACGATCCCTGTGTTCGGCAGCGGCGACTGCATCGAGCCGGAGCACGTGATGGAACGGCTGGGATCTGGCGTCGAAGGGGTGCTCGTCGGGCGCGGCGTTCTGCGCAACCCCTGGATCCTCTCTCAAGCGGCCGATCTCGCCGCCGGTCGAACGCCGCGCGTCGTCACACGCGCCGAACGCGGTCAGTTCCTGCTCGATTATGTGGATCTGTTGCTGACGGAACGCATCCGCGAACCCCAAGGCTTCCGTCATACGGCCGCAGACCTAGCGCAGGTCTTTAGACCTGCACACCCCGGCCACGCGCGCTGGGTCATCAACAAAGTCCGCGCCCTCGGCTCGTGGTACACGAAGGGCTTGGAAAGCGGATCGCACCTGCGGACGGCGATCAATGGCGCCGAATCGGTAGACCATCTGCGCGAGATTATCTCGACGTTTTTTTGCGCGGGTGCCGATTTCGATCCTTCCCCTTGCGCTGCTTCTTCCTTTTGACACGTTTTTGACACGGCCCCGCTTGTTTTTTGGGATTCGGTCTGTCCTGTTTTGACCCCGCGCTGTATCTTTGCGGCGAATTTTGTATTTTCTTGACACACTGTTTGAGCCGTGTAAGAATCCGCTGCGC
>QHWL01000057.1 GCA_003222555.1 Acidobacteriota bacterium
TATCGCCTGCCCGATACATTCACGCCGGGATCGGTCGCCGGCGCCCTTCTCAACACATGGCAGGTCGCGACGATCGTGCAGGCCACGTCAGGGCAGCCGTTCACGCCCGGACTGATGACCAACCGCTCCCGGAGTGGGGTACTTGGGGGGCAGGCCGGGATCGACCGGCCGGATCTCATACCTGGGGTTCGGCCCGAGGATGTCACGACGGGTGTCTCGCGAGGGTGCGGAAACATCAAGGCGGGAACGCCGGTGAGGACGGCGGACTTGTGGTTCGACCCGTGCGCCTTCACGATTCCACAGGTGGGCACGTTGGGGAACGCACCAAGAAATGCCTTTCGACTTCCCGGCTATTCACGGGTCGATTTGTCATTCATGAAGATGATTCCCCTCGGCAGATCGGTGCGCACTGAACTCCGCGTCGAAGTGTTCAATGTCTTGAATCGGGTGAATCTCGGAATTCCGGACCGGATTGTGTATGGCGCTCTGACCAATGTCGAAAATCCCCTGGTGACCGCAGGGCTGATCACAACCGCTGACGCAGCACGGCAGGCACAACTGTCTGTGAGGTTGAGCTTCTGAAGACGTCGCGCGTGCGGCGTCGTGTCGTTTGATGGGCCCGTCTAGTCGCGTAGTGTGTAAGGGATTTCGTGGCTTGGCTGCATTGGATTCTGGATCAGGTGCGCGCGCCGGCGTGAGCAGGTGCTGGCGCATTGCGCTTCATTAGCGCCTCGAATCCGGGTTTATCGACGCTTTTGGCCAGCGCTTCGTCGGGAGCGACGAGTTTTTTCGTCACCAGATCGAGCAGCGCGTCGTTCAGGCTCACCATCCCGACCGCGCGACCGACTTGCATCATCGACGGAATCTGAAACGTTTTTCCCTCGCGGATCAGATTGCTGATCGCCAGCGTCGAGATTAGCACCTCGAGGGCGGCGATGCGTCCTCCGCCGAGCTTGCGGCACAGTGTCTGGGCGATCACGCCGCGGAGCGATTCCGACAACATGATGCGGATCTGCGCCTGCCGATCCGCGGGGAACTGATCGATGACGCGGTCGACCGTCGACGCGGCGGTCGTCGTGTGAAGCGTGCCGAACACGAGATGCCCGGTCTCGGCCGTTTCGATCGCGATGGCGACGGTTTCAAGGTCGCGCAGCTCGCCGACCAGCACGATGTCGGGGTCTTCGCGGAGCGCCGCACGGAGGGCATCCCTGAAGGAATCGGTGTGCGTCCGGACCTCTCGCTGGTTGATCAGGCATTGCTGGTTGGAGTGCACGAACTCGATCGGGTCCTCGATCGTGATGATGTGTTCGTGACGACTGCGGTTGATGTAATCGATCATCGCGCAGAGCGTCGTGGACTTGCCCGATCCTGTCGGGCCGGTGACGAGGACTAGCCCCTTGGTCAGCTGACACAATGCGAGGATGTGAGTCGACAGCCCCAGCTGCTCGGCGGTGAGAATCTTCGAGGGGATGACGCGGAACACGGCGCCGGGACCGTTCCGATCGACGAAGCAATTCGCGCGGAACCTGGCGAGACCCGGAATATCGTAGGCGAAATCGGTGTCGTGCCGCTCGTTGAACTCCTTCCGGTTCTTCTCCGACATGATCGGCGCAAGGAGCTGCACGAGATCGGCGGCGACCAGCGGCGGCATCGCGGCATCGAGCGGCTGCATGCGGCCGTCTTTGCGGATGATTGGCGTCGAGCCGACGCACAGATGGAGATCCGAGGCGCCCCCGGCGCACATGGCGTGAAAAAGGCGATCGATGGCCGCCGCTTCGCTCATGACTGCGTCACCTCGTTGACTTCGATGATGTGGGCGACGTTGACGATGAGCGTCATGCCGTCGGCGGTTTCGAAGTAGCGAAAGGGCTCGGGCTGGCGTGCCCAGTCGCTCAGGCGGTCGCGTCCCTCGGGCCGGTACACGCGCACGGCGCCGACGATCCGCTGGCCGTTCGACAGCAGCACCGACACGAACCGCCGCGTCGCCACGTCGTATCCCGGGTCGCCGCGCGCTTCGTCGCCGCCGAGCGCAACCATGACCACCTGATGGCGGTTGTACAGCACCGTGTGGGCGCGGCCAACCGACTGGATCTCGAAGGGAAAGAAGCCCGATTCCGAGTTCAGCAGGTCGCCGACCCGCTCCGGACCGGTGTGCCGCGCGCTTCCGCCGGCGATGAAGAAACAGCCCTGCGTCGTCAGCCCGCCCGACAGCGTCACGACCGCGTCGGTGCGTTGCTTCACGATGCGGAAATCGGAGGGTGACGGCTCACTATTCACGTCTGGGGTGTTATCGGCGCGCCGCACCACTTCACATGCACGCCCCTTCGCGCCAGTTCACCATTTCTCGTCGATGGGTATATGCTGTCGTAAATCCTGGTCCAAGCCCGAGGGCACCTTTGAAAGGAGCGAACGGAATGAGAAACGGTGTGAGTGCTGCAATTATCGTGATAGCCGCTTCTTGGCTCGTGATACCGATCGCGGCGCAGGCCCCGGCCACGGCGGCTTCCGCCTACAGGGGAGCACGGACACCGGACGGCAAGCCCAACTTGAACGGCATCTGGCAGACGTTGAGCACTGCACATTGGAACCTCGAGGCCCATACCGCTGACGATGGAGTGCCCGCCGGGCAAAGCGTGGTGGAAGGTAACGACATCCCGTACCAGCCGGCGGCGCTGGCACAAAGACGGGCGAATTTCGAAAAGCGGACGACCGCCGATCCCTTGACGAAGTGTCATCTCCCCGGAGTCCCGCGCGTCACGTATATCCCCTTCCCCTTTCAGATTGTTCAAACACCCAAGTACGTGTCGATGCTTTACGAGTACTCCAACGTCACTCGCATCATCTACACTGACGGAAGCCCGCATCCCCCTCCGCTGGATCTGTGGATGGGAGATTCGCGCGGCCGCTGGGAAGGAGATACGTTGGTCGTGGATGTGACGCAGTTGAACGACCTGACCTGGCTCGACATGGCGGGGAATTTCCACAGCGATGCGCTGCATGTGACCGAACGCTATACGCCCGTGGATGCGGACCACATCCGCTACGAAGCGACCTTAGAGGATCCGAAGGTGTTTACGCGCCCCTGGAAATTGAACCTGCTTCTCTACCGTCGACTGGAACAGAATCTTCAGATCCTGGATTATGTTTGCGTCGATTTCATTCAACGAAAATACGTTACCAGCAAATGAGTCGATCCCCGTGCTCTGGGGTATAGGGAAGGGAAGGTTCAGGTGAGCAATCGATTCTTTACTTCAATGGGCACCGTGGCCGGCCTGGTTGCGGCGATCGTCTTGCTCTCTCTTGCGCCGGGGTTCGCTGGACAGGCGCCGGCGGCAAGACCTGGAGCTGCGGGAGTCTACGTTCCGCCACGCACCCCGGACGGCCAGCCCGACATGCAGGGCATGTGGCTGCCGGGGGGCGAAGGCTTGCCGATGGAGCGAGCCAGTATTGTTGCACCGGCGCCCGCCGCGGGTGGAGACGGTGCACCCGCGCCGGCGGGCGGTGGCCGAGGCGGTGGCGGCCGGGGCGGTGCGGGCCCGAGACCGACGATGATTGTGGATCCCCCGGACGGGAAAGTTCCGTTCCAGCCGTGGGCGCTGGCGAGAAGGGCGGAGATAATCGACAACCAGGACAAATTCGAGTTCGTCGATCCGCGCGTGCGTTGCCTGCCGGCCGGTGTGCCGCGCGTCAATCTGCCTATCGTCTTCAATACCTACCAGATTCTGCAGACTCCTGGACACGTGGTGTTCCTCTACGAGTGGAGTCATCTCTATCGCGACATCCCCCTGGACGGGCGTCCGCATGTCGACCCGAAGATCCGGCTGTGGATGGGAGATCCCCGTGGCCACTGGGAGGGAAACACGCTCGTCGTCGACTCAACGAATTTCACCGACAAAACCCATCTTCTCGGGAACGGTGCGCCGCCGGTCGGCGTGCCGGCCGGCGCTCTCACGGGTGGTCAGGGTGTGTTCCACAGCGAGGCGCTCCACGTGGTCGAACGTTTTACGATGGCCAATGCGAACACGATCGCGTACGAAGCGACGCTCGAGGATCCGAAGGTGTTCACGAGACCATTCAAGATCGCCTGGAACGCGTTCCAGCGGGCGCCCAAGGATCACCAGCTCTATGAGTACGCATGCTTCGAGGGGGATCACGATACCGTGCGCCGCATGACCGGCGTGGACATTGATCCGTCACTGAATGTCGGCGGACGTTGAAGCGCGGGCGATCCGCGTCGGAGACGACGTTTGAACGCAGAGCTCGCAGAGCACGCTGAGAAATCTTTGGGCATTTCTTCTCGGCGGCCTCTGCGGTCTCTGCGTTTAACGTGATCTGTTCATCAGAGCCGGTAGGCACCTCGCGCGGCCCGGGCTCTGATCTTCAGCAGCTCGCGCAGCATGCCGAATCCATCGCGCACGATCGCCACCTGCGACTCCTCGCGATAGTGCCACTCGATCGGCACTTCGACGATGCGCATCCGCTGTTCGCGCGCGGCGATGAGCACTTCGAGGTCGAACGCCCAGCCTTCCACGGTCACCATCGGGAAAATAGACCCCACGGCCGCCGCCGTAAACATCTTGAAGCCGCATTGCGAGTCTTCGATGCCGGGCAGCGCCAGCCGCTGCACCGCGAAGTTGAAGAGCCGTCCCATCAAGTGCCGGTGCGCCGGCTCGCCGACGCGCCTCGCCGTGGCGCCCTCACGGATGCCGATAGCGAGGTCGAACCCCGCCGCGACCGGCGGAAGAAACCGCGGGATTTCGCCCACCGGCATGGAAAGGTCGGCGTCGCACATGAAGCGGTACGCCCCGCGCGCCGCCACCAGGCCCGCTTTCACGGCGCCCCCTTTGCCTCTGTGCGGCTCGCGCTGCACGATCACACGGGGCTCGGTGCTGGCGAACCGGTCGCCGATCCGCGCCGTCTGGTCGCGCGATCCATCGTCGACCAGGCGGATTTCCCAGTCCCACGGCTGCTGGCGGAGGTAATCGCACAGGGTGCCCAGCGTGGCCGCGACCCGGCGCTCCTCGTTGAATGCGGGCACGATGACCGAGAGCGCGATCGGATCGGCCGCCGGCACCATCTCACCACCACGCGCGTTCGGCCCAGTACACGTGAATCGAATGGCCGATGTCGGCGAGCGGTTCTTGGTCGCGCAGTGCCTTGTAAAAAGCGCGCCCTCGCCCATCGAAATAGACGCCGCTCAACACGGTGACGCTCACCGCGACGTATCCCGGAAGCTGCGGCAGACTGATGGATCGGTCCGGGACGAAAAAAGGACTGCCGGGCAGGTACGTACCGGTGATGTGGTAGTACGCGGGGTCGGCGCTTCCGAAGTAGGCGAGGTTGATGTTCGCCACGCCGTTGCGGTCCATCCACCCCTTCAACGGCTTGAGATCCTGGCCCCAATCGAGATTCGAATCGACGAGGTATTTGGAGCCGTTGGCGGGCCCGCCGACCAGTTGATTGAAGAACGCGAGGTTGTTCGGGTACGCGCGACCGAACTCGAGAAGCCAGAACAGCGTCAGCACCCCGAGGACAATCCGGCCGCGGCTGCGCTTGGCGGCGAGAAGTTCTTTTGCGCCGGCCGCCGCGGCAACGAGGACAAGCGGGTAGATCGGCAGAATGTGCCGCAGTCCGATGTTGATCCGTGCCGTCATGGCCGTTCCCAGGTACACCACGATCGGCAATACGACAAACACCGTCCCTTCCCGGCCCCAGAGCCGCCAGCGTTTGACGTACGCAGCCATTCCGCCGGCGAGAAGAAGGATGAGTGCGACAGGTGTTTTGATGAGGAACGCGACCGGGAAGTAGTACCACCAGCCGACGTCGCTGTAGTCGCCCGCAAGAAAAGCTCCTCGCACTTGCGCCTTTGCCTGGCCGAGCAGAAAGCCCTGTGTGAAGATGTTCGGCAGAAGGCGGCGGCTGTCGATCCAGTTCACGATGCCGGCGAGAGCCGGCACGCGTTGGAGCACCAGCGGCTGGTCCTGGAAGTGGAGCAGCCACGAATCCGACGCGCTCGGCATGTACCGGAACCCGTAGACCGCCCAAATGGCGATCCAGCTCGTCGAGGCGAGCAAGGCAAGAATCCCCAATGCGGTCATGAGCTTCAGCGTCCGGAGACGGAGAGTCGCAAAGGCCAGCGGAAAGACGACGATGGGGCCAAGGATGAGCGCTGAGTACTTGCTGATGACTGCCAACACGAAGAATGCGGTCAATCCCGCAACGTTCAGCGCGCTGGGCCGACAGCACGTTCGCCAGAGAAAGTAGACGGCACCGAAGATGAAACAGGTGACGCCGAAGTCTGTGGTGATGAGCGACGA
Source organism: Acidobacteriota bacterium (assembly GCA_003222555.1). Taxonomy (GTDB): domain Bacteria; phylum Acidobacteriota; class Vicinamibacteria; order Vicinamibacterales; family CAVVIG01; genus JAHFUJ01. The sequence goes on from QHWL01000057.1 coordinate 6,318, forward strand.
ATGTGCGGCGATGTTCGGCTCGATCGTGTAGAAGGCCAGGGCGACGACTGCGGCCTCGAACCCGAGCCATTCGTTGACCCAGCAAAAGAGCAGCACGCCGAGCACGACCCCGAGGACGACCACCATGAACCGCGCGGCGTAGAGCAGCCGATCGGCATCGTTGTCGACGTACATGAACTGATGGCCGAAGTCGAACTGCTTCGCCATCGCCCAATCCATGCTGGGCGGCGTCTTGTCGATGATCGACGTGTCGAGCTTGATCCCCTGCATGGCCATGAGGGGCAGTGCCGCCCACATCCGAAGAAACGGCGGATGTTCCGGATCGACTCGGTAGTCGTGCCGGGCCAGCGCCACGTAGCCGGACGTGACATGGAGCGGCTCGTCCCACGTCGCCGATTTTTGCGTGTAACTGACGACGTCGAGCGCAACGAACGCCGCCGCGAAGGTGAGCAGCGCAACGGCGATCGCCCGCGGCCCTTTCGGCGCCGGCCGGGTCGCCGTCTTCGGCGGGGCAGTCGCCCGTTCGCGCGGACGCTTCTCGCGTCTCGATTTCGACATCCTGTTTTTCCTGGAAATCCCTCGGGCGGCCCTCGAGATTAACTTCCTTGACCCGCATCGCTCGTGTCAAGATGTCACCTTCATGGACACGCATCTCTGGCCATTTCGGGAATGATGAGGAGGGAAGTATGGGAAGACGACTAGGGGCTCTCGCTGCTCTTTTTGGTCTAGTGGCGTGGCTGGCCGGGTCGCTGGCAGCCCAGCAGTTCCCGGCGGGTTATGTGGATCCACGGCCTGCTTTGGAGGCCGCTCGCAAGGCCATCGGAACCGACAGCCTGAAATGCGTCACGATTTCCGGCACCGGCTATGACGGTGCGGTGGGGCAGGCCAAATTGTCGGACAAGAACGTGGATTGGCCGCGCATCGATGCCTTGACGAATTACACCCGGACCATGAACTGGGACGCCAAGACCATGAAGGAGGAATTCGATCGTAAGCCGGGGCTCAATCCCGCGATGTGGAAATACGGGATAGGCTGGATCGATGGAGCGCCCATCCAGCAGAACCCACACCAGACATTCATGCTCAACGGCAACTACGGCTGGTACATGGATGGGCCCGGAGGCAAACCGACTCCGGTGCCGCCGGAGATTGCGCAGATCTGGCCCGT
>QHWL01000723.1:0-472 GCA_003222555.1 Acidobacteriota bacterium
CGGCACTGGAGTTTTATCCCGAAGCCAGGCGCGCCTTGCTCACTGCCTACGCGGACACCGACGCAGCGATTCGCGCGATCAACTCAGTGCAGATCGATCATTATCTGATGAAGCCATGGGATCCGCCGGAGGAGCGTCTCTACGGCGTCGTGGACGATTTGCTCGACGATTGGCAGGCATCGTTCCGTCCGCCGTTTGAAGGAATTCGGATCGTCGGCCATCGTTGGTCGCCGCACTTCACGCAGATTCGTGATTTCCTCGCACGCAATTCCATTCCGTATCAGGTGTTGGACGTGGAGACAGATGAAACCGCCGGTCAGTTGATGGAGAGCTGCAGGGCAAATTGCAAACAGTTGCCCTTGCTTGTGTTTGCGGACGGCTCGCATCTAGCCGATCCATCCTCAGCCACAGTCGCCGAGAAGCTCGGCCTCAAAACCAAAGCCGAACTGCCATTCTACGACCTCGTGATTGT
>QHWL01000723.1:491-942 GCA_003222555.1 Acidobacteriota bacterium
GGCTGCGGTGTATGGAGCAGCCGACGGACTGCGAACGCTGCTCATCGAGCGCGAAGCTCCCGGCGGTCAGGCCGGCAGGAGTTCACGCATTGAGAATTATCTCGGCTTCCCAACCGGCTTGAGCGGATTCGATTTGGCACGACGCGCGGTCACGCAAGCCCGCCGATTTGGCGTGGAAATTCTCGCGCCGCAGGAAGTGACCGGCGTGCGCGTGGACGGGCCGTCACGATTTGTCACGTTGGGCAACCGCACCGAAATCGGCTGTCGCGCGCTGCTGATTGCCACCGGCATCGCGTATCGGAAGGTGGACGTACCGGGCGTGGAGGAGTTGAACGGCGCCGGCGTGTATTACTACGCGCCAATGACCGAAGCGCTCTCGTACAAGAACGAGGACGTGTACATCGTCGGTGCGGCGAATTCAGCCGGTCAGGCGGCGATGTATTTTTCAAAG
>QHWL01000724.1 GCA_003222555.1 Acidobacteriota bacterium
CATCAACATGATCACGAACCTGGGCAAGAAGACCTACGATGCCGGTCAGGTGATGTTCCAGCGCCGTTATGTCGGCGGCCTGAATTTCTCGACGCATTACACGCTGGCGCATGCCCGTCAATTGACGCTGGCTCCGTGGGACAACTCCATCGAGTGGGGCGATGTCCCAACTTACGACATCAGGCACCACTGGGTCGGACTTGTCGGCTATCAATTGCCATTGGGGCATGGACTCCACGGCGTCGCGCACGGGTTCCTCGCGGGCTGGCAGGTCAATCTCGTCGCCAACTACTCTTCCGGAATCGCGTTCACGATCGTCAACTCGTCGTCGCAAACCAACGTCGGCGGCAGCGATCGACCCAACCTGATCGGCGATCCCAACCTGCCGTCCAGCCAACGCACGCTCCAGCGCTGGTTCAACACATCGGCCTTTGCACTTCAGCCACAGTTCACCGCGGGCAATGTCGGCGTCGGCACGATGCACGGCCCGTCTCAGCGGCGCGTGGACCTGTCGCTCAGCAAGTCGCTGCGCCAGAGCGGGTCGCAGAATCTCCAAGTCCGCATCGAGGTATATAACATCGCCAATTGGGCCAATTTCCAGCCGCCGGACGGAAACTTCGGTTCGACGACGTTCGGAAGTATCTCGGGCACGGGAAATGCGATACCCAGACAGATGCAATTCGGCCTGAAGTACCTGTTTTAAGCGTGGCGGCGTCGCAGCTGCGCGAAATCGTGAGAACTCTGCTGTCGATCGAGTTCAGTCTTCCGTCGGTGGCAGTCCTATCGTGGCGGTCGTCCCGACGCCGAAGACGCTTTCCAATACGAATGTTCCATGGTGGTCCGCGACGATGCGGCTCACAATCGCGAGTCCAAGTCCGGTGCCCTGAGTCCGCGCAAAACGGCCGCGGACGAACTTGCGCCGCACGGCTGACAGCTCGGCTGCGGTGATTCCGATTCCCCGGTCCCGCACCTCCAGAAAGGCCATGGCGCCGTTGGTTCTTCCGGAGATGCCGATAGATCCGTGATCGGACGAGTAACGGATCGCGTTGTCAACCAAATTGTCGAGCGCCAACAACATTGCCGCGCGGTCCGCGAGCACCAGAGGGAAGTCAACCGGAATCGCCACCTGGACCGTCACATCGCGATCGGTGATTGGTTGCCGGAAACTCTGAAGGACATCGTCCACCAGCTCAGCGGCCGCGATCGGCTCGAAGGAATAAAGGTTGGTGACGTCGGTCACGCGGGCATATGCGAGCAGATTGTCCACCAGGCGCGTCAGGCGCCGCGCTTCTTGCAGGAGGTACTCGGCATAGGTACGAATCTTCTCGGCGCTCAACGGACGCCGCGCGAGCGTGTCGGCCATCGCACGAATGTTGGCGAGCGGCATTTTCAGCTCGTGCGTGACCGACGAGACGAAGTCGGAGCGCATCGCGGTGAGCGCGACGCCGGCGCGCACTGCCCTCGTCGCGAGGATGAGCCCGAACCCGAGCGTCAGCGCGGCGACGGCGGCCACAAGCAGCGTTTGCTCGGCGCCCTGCGCCGCGTTGACCAATGCCGAATTGGCGGACTGGCTGACGCGGACCGACCAGGTGGGGGCGGTGTCGGGTGCCGTCGCCATCATGCTCGCCGATGGGTCGAGAAAAAGCAGCGGAAACATTCTGACGAGGCCGCTCGGAGCACTTGGCCGCCCCCAGATGAGTCGCCCCTCGTCGTCGAGAACGACCACATCGAGCCGCGAGCCGCGATTCACGATCGCCTCAACCTGCGAAAGCAGTTCCGCGAAGTAGACGCGCCGCACCCACGCCAGGCTCACGGTAAATCCGATCACCGACTGCAGATGCTCGTGGAGTGTGTCTGTGTACGCGAGACGAGCGACGACCTGGTACGGCTCCCCTGCAAACGTCACGTTCACGGCGACGTACCGGAACCCTTTCACCGCCTGCGCCGCGATCTGCCGTCGCAGCTCGCTGGCGCCTGGCGGATCGACCGTGACGACCACAGGAGTCAGATACGAGGTATCGGTGTGCGGCATCCACGGTGGATACCGGTTTGCGCGGTTGAAGAACACCACCTTGTGGTCCCCTGCGGCGCGCCATGTGAAAAACGATTCAGGATACGGATAGCGCGCGAACGCCGTGGCGACCTGTTGGGTGGTGTCCGAGAGAGAGTCCGTCGGCAGTTCGTCCCAGTCGCGGTTGGCAAGCACCCGCGACTGTGCGCCCTGCATGTCGCGCGTGAGAGCCGTCGCGATCAGGTCGGCGCTCTCTTCCGTGTCGCGCTCGATAAGCTGCTCCGAGCTGTGCTGCCACTCACGCGTCGCGCGGTAGCCAAAGGCGAGCAACGTGGCAATCCCGAGACAGACGGCCACCGCGAGCAAGGTAATCAGCCAACCTCCCCACGAGATGACCGACTCGACTTTCATCGGGATAGTTCACGCTGTCGGTAATATCGCGCGGCGCCCGGATGCAGAGGCAATGGCGTCGCCGGCGCGCGCTCAAGATCCGCCGGCGGGGTCCCCTCCGGGCGCGCCGAAAAATATGCGTCCAGCAACCGATACACGATCCCCTCCGGCACATCCGCCCGGCAAATCAACACGCGATCGACACCGATCGTGCGAATCGGTTTGTCCTGACCCGGATAGACACCCTTGGGGATCAATGTGCGCCTCAGATATGGGCGATGCTGCCGGATCTCTTCTATGAGAGGGCCATCGACGTCGAGCAGCCGCGCCCCGCCTCGCGTGGCTTGCATCACTGGACCGTTGCCGGGGATCTGAATCACGAACGCGGCGTCGAAATCGCGTGTGGCGAGCCGCTCGACCGCCTCAAGATGGGACACGCGTTCGCCGCGCACGCCGGCAACCGTCAAACCGTTCGCCTTCAGAAGTGTTTCCGCGATTACCGCGCCGGAGCTGCCGGTGGGCCCGAGCGCGACGTGCCGCCCTTTGAGCTGATCGATGGAATGAATGTGCGTGTTAGCGCCTACCAGCAAATGCAACGTGTTCAGATCCAGCACTGCCATGCCCCGGAGTTGATCGAAGGGGCCCGGTGCCTCCTCGAGCTGTCCCGTATATCCAAGATATGCGGCGTCGGCCAAGGCAACACTCACGTCGATGATCCCGCGCTGCAGATTCATGACGGTCAGAACCGACGCCCCTGCCGGGGTCACGTCCTCAATTGAGATGTCGGACAGCTGCGAGTACGTGGCCTTCAGATAGGGATCCGTCACGGCAATGCGCAGCACGTAGCGTTTCGCGGGTGCGGCCGCCGGCTGGGTGCAGCCGGTAAACGCCAGGCAGAGCAACGCGAGGCGAATCGCCGTCGATCCAGGCATCGGCATGTGGAGATTTACACCATCTCAGCACACATTCAAGTGGGTTGGGAACAATTTGTTACCTGTTGTTACGTGCGCGCCTTTCACTTCGGCGCTAGCCTGTGCTGCGCTTGGGCTTAGTTCCAGGAACAACTTGTGACATTGCCGATCGACGCCGTCAGCCACAATAGGACCATCGATTATGCAGTTGAAATTCACGTCCGCGCTGTCGGCGATATTCCTGGCTTCTTTTTCGAGCCTCGCGGCCGGGGGCCAGCGAGCCCCACTCTTGAGTGGGGCACGGGACAGTAACGTGCGTTCCCCGCGTGCGACGGCCGAGAAGCAGTCCGGTCCTGACGCGACCGAGCCTGACGGGACGACCAAGCTGCACAGGGCGACATACCAAGACGATTTCGATGCCGTTGTAAAACTGATCCGAATCGGCGCCGATGTGAATGCGCGCAACGATTACGGCGTCACCCCACTCTCATTGGCCTGCAGCAATGGGAATGCCCAGATCATTGAAGCGTTGTTGAAAGCCGGCGCCGATCCCAATGCCATTGTGCGGAGCGGAGAGAC
>QHWL01000720.1:0-1947 GCA_003222555.1 Acidobacteriota bacterium
CTTTCTCCCGAAATTCGGTCCCTTGAAGAGCGGCTACGACCACTTCTACGGCTTCCGTGGCGGCGCCGTGGACTACTACACGCACAGTGGCACCGATCAGAAAGAAGACCTCTGGGACGACGACGTTCAAGTCCACCAGATGGGCTATCTGACCGACGTCCTCGGAAGCCGGGCCGTGGACGCGGTCAACGGCTACGGGAAATCGGGACAGCCGTTTCTACTCAGTCTCCATTTCAATGCGCCCCACTGGCCGTGGGAAGCGCCAGGCGACGAGGCGGAGTCGATCCGCGTGCGATCCAACTTGGCGGCCTACGACGGTGGGACGCAAAAGACGTATCAACGCATGATCCAGGAAATGGATCTGCAGGTCGGCCGCGTTCTCGAAGCATTGGACGCGAACGGTATGACGGAGAACACGATCGTCATCTTCACCAGCGACAATGGAGGGGAACGGTTCGCCGATACGTGGCCGTTCACGGGGAGGAAGACAGAATTACTCGAAGGGGGCTTGCGCATTCCCGCCGTGATTTGCTGGCCCGCCCGTATCCCCGGGGGCCGGACCACCGATCAAGTGGCGATCAGCATGGACTGGCTGCCAACGCTCGTTGCCGCTGCAGGGACGGCGCCCAATGCGGCCTTCCCGCCGGACGGGATGAACCTGCTGTCGCTGCTGACTGGGAATGTCGCCCCGGTCCCGCGCAAGCTGTTCTGGCGCTACAAAGCGAACGCGCAGCGGGCGGCGCGCGACGGAGATTACAAGTTTCTCAAAATTCTCGAGAACACATTCTTGTTCAACGTGGTCGACGACCCGATGGAACGCGCCAACCTGAAGGTGCGCCAACGGGATGTCTACGAGCGACTCGTGGCGGAATGGTACGAATGGAACGCAGCCATGTTGCCGGAAGTCGACGAGAGCAACACCGGGAACATCACCGGCGATCAGCTTGCAGACCATATCGGCGCGAAGAGAACGAGCGGCGCCGCGGATAATCCCGTCCCGACGACCACTCCATCCGAGAGACCGCGCTGAGCTGCGACGCTCGCCGTGTGAAAAGAATGCGCCGTTTTACCGCAGAGCACGCAGAGCACGCCGAGAGTTCTTAGCGTTATCTTCTCCGCGGTCTCGGCGAGCTCAGCGGTTGACGGTCTCTTCACGGCCTCTGAAGGCCTGCGCCACTTTCAGGCTTGCCCCGGTCACCGGTGAACGCCCGGCGCCTCGTGACCGGTCCGGGCCACGTATTCCACGTACGAGCCCGGGTACTCTCGCGGCTGGGTGTCGGTACCGCTCTCGCCGCCCAGTTCCAGCACGCGATTGCTCAGACCTCTGAGAAACTCGCGATCGTGGGAGACAAACAGCATGGTGCCGTCGAAATCGCGGAGCGCATCGAGGAGCATCTCTTTCGTCGTCAAGTCGAGGTGGTTGGTCGGCTCGTCGAGCACCAGGAAGTTGGGCGGCTCCAGAAGCATGCGCGCCATGACGAGCCGCGTCTTTTCTCCTCCCGAGAGGGCGCGGATCTTCTTGTCGATCTCATCGCCCGAGAACTGGAATGCGCCCGCAAGACTCTTGAGCACGCCGATCGATTCGTGCGGGAAATCCGCCTGAAGCTGCTCTTCGATCGTCAGGTCGGGATCCAGTAAATCGAGCGCCTGCTGGGCGAAGTAGCCGATCTTCAGGCTCGCCCCTAAACGGACGGTCCCTGAATCGGGTGGCAGAACCCCGGCAACCATCTTCAGCAACGTCGATTTGCCGGCGCCGTTCTTCCCCATCACGCACCAGCGTTCGCCACGGCGAATCGTCAGGCTCACGGAGTCGTGCACCACCAGGCGGCCGTACGCCTTCGTCACGCATTCGAGCGTCGCCACCTGATCGCCCGATCGCGGCGGCGCACGGAAATCGAACTTGACGACGCGCCGCTTCTTCGGGAGCTCGATCCTTTCGATCTTGTC
>QHWL01000720.1:2011-4096 GCA_003222555.1 Acidobacteriota bacterium
GGCGCGCGTACGCCGCCTCGCGGTTCGCTTCGCGCACGGCGCGCTCGCGCTCGTAGAAATCGTAGTTCCCCGAGTAGGCCGTAATCTCGCCGCCGTCGATCTCGGCAATCTTCGTGACAACCCGGTTCATGAACTCGCGATCGTGCGAGGTCATCAGCAGAGCGCCGGATCGCGATTTGAGAAAGGCCTCCAGCCAGATGATCGATTCGATGTCCAGATGGTTCGTGGGCTCGTCCATGAGCAGGACGTCGGGCTCGCCGACGAGCACCCGCGCCATCGCCACCCGCATCTTCCAGCCACCCGAGAGCGCGCCCACGTCGCCGTCGATCCGCTCATCGTCGAACCCGAGCCCGTGGAGGACCTCGCGTGTCCGATTTTCGAGCGCGTAGCCGCCCAGATGTTCGTACTCCTCCTGCACCTCGCCGAAGCGGCTGAGAACCCGGTCCATTTCGCCGGCGCGATCCGGATCGGCCATCGCGTGCTGCAAGTCCTCGAGCTCGTGATGAAGCGAGCCGACGCGGCCGCTTCCCGCGATGGCTTCGTCGATGACCGAGCGGCCCGACATTTCTTCGACGTCCTGGCGGAAGTAGCCGATGACGAGCTTTTTGGGAACCGAAACCTCGCCTTCGTCGGCGGTTTGCTCGCCGACGATCAGGCGGAACAGCGTCGTCTTGCCGGATCCGTTGGGGCCGACGAGGCCCACTTTCTCTCCAGGATTGAGCTGAAAGGATGCGTCGACGAACAGGACCTGGCGGCCGTACTGCTTGCTGATGCGTGAAAAAGAAATCATGAGGATCGCTGGTTACGCGATCCGGTCCGGGTGAGCGTAAATATTGAAGCTGCCGCCGCGAAGGAAGCCGATGAGGGTCACCCCGGAGTCCTCGGCGAGCTCGATCGCGAGGCTCGACGGCGCCGACACGGATGCGACGATCGGGATGCCGGCCAGCAGGGCCTTCTGAGCAATCTCGAACGACGCTCGTCCGCTCACAAACAGCAGATGATTCGAGAGCGGCAGCGCCTCGCGCATCAACATGCGCCCGACGACTTTGTCGACAGCGTTGTGACGGCCGACGTCCTCGGCAACGGCATCGAGCCGGCCATCGGGGGTGAACAAGCCTGCCGCGTGAAGACCGCCTGTTTCATCGAACACGGTCTGCGCCGCGCGGAGTCTGTCCGGAAGGCCGCCGATCGTCGGCGCGCCGATTGTCCACGACATCCGGATTGGCGGCACCTCCGAGCGGAGCGACTCGATCGTTCGCCTGCCGCACAGCCCGCACGACGAGTTCGTGATCACCTGGCGGCGATCGGCGAGCAGACGATCGAGCGCCGCGGCCGATCCGTTCGCCAGCGTCACGTTGACGACGTTGCCGAGATGGCCGCCCGCGGGATCGGTGCAATGCTCGATCGTGCCGAGATCGTCGGCAGCAGCGACGACGCGCTCGGCTAGCAGAAAGCCGGCAGCGAGGTCGCAGTCGGCGCCAGGCGTGCGCATGATGACGGCAAACGGCCGGCCGTGCAGGCGAATCTCGAGCGGTTCCTCCGTGGCGGCGCAATCGAGATCGGCTGCGCGCTGCCCCTCGCGCACGCGGGTGACGCCGACCGATCGGAACGTGTCCGGCACACCACTAATACTACAGCCGGTTTCGCAACCTCCACCTAGTGCCTGCCCTCAGGCCTCCGGTCCACCGCCGGCCCGCAATCATGTAACAACTTTAGAAGCCGATCACACTATTGTCTTCGTTTGTCTTCGTTGAGATTCCTCGGATGTGACCCGCACAGGCAGTGTGGCGGGATATTTCGAGCTGATTCGCTCAATTGGTCGCGGGACGAGCTCTGGCGTTGATCTTGCTCAACCACGGCGCGATTGTCCCAGCCCAATCCCCTTCACAACGTCGTCACGATTGTTTTTGGCAAGGGCTCGCCGCGAAGACGTTGGTGGCTCCTGACCCTTGTTGTTTGGGCGAGCGCAGGACTGCCTCTCGCAGGACGGGTCGCGACGGCGGCGGCGCTGGAAGTGTCGACCGTGACCATCGCCATCGACGACTATGCGGGGGTGCCTGCTGACGAGATCGATCGGGCCCAATG
>QHWL01000721.1:0-1981 GCA_003222555.1 Acidobacteriota bacterium
GGGCCGCTCGCTATCGGTCCCGAGGAGCGCCTGACGATTGCGGCGCGCCGCAACGAAGACCGCGCGCGGCTCGCGCCGGCCGACAGCGACGCCCAAACCATCGTCATCCGGGCCGTCGGCGCCGATCTCGCGGCCTTCCGCGCCGGCCGGATTTCGCGGGAAGACGCCATCAAGCGAATCGAGGTGCGAGTGTTCTAAAATACGCGCATGCGCTTCAGGCTTCGGGCCTGCCTTTTCTGCCTGCTCCTTTTGTCGTCCGCCTGCTTGTCGTCCGCCTGCGGCCCTACGGTCGATCTTACCAAGGGCCTCCAGATTCTGGATGTTTCGTCGGGCTGGTTCGACGCCGGCATCGTCAACGGCCAAGCCAAGCTCCTCCCGTCCATCTCCTTCAAACTGAAAAATGTATCGGATCAGACGCTGCCGGTCCTTCAGGTGAACGCGCTGTTCCGCCGCGTCACTGAAAAGGACGAGTGGGGCAGCGGTTTTGTCACCGCCGCCGGATCCAAGGGCCTAGCGCCTGGGGCCACCACGCAGACGCTGACGCTCAAGTCGGATCGCGGGTACACCGGCCGCGACCAAACGCGTCAGGAGATGCTGCAGAACGTGCACTTTGTCGACGCGAAGGTCGAGCTCTCCAGCAAATACGGCTCAACGCAGTGGGTGCGCCTCGGCGACTTTCCCATCACGCGTGTCCTGATCGCCAAATGAGGCCGGCGCGCCGCGCGTGACCCGCCCCCAGCCCGCATCGCTCGATCGGCGTCTTGGTCCGCTCGATGCGGCAGCCATCGTCATTTCCAATGTCATCGGCGTCGGCATCTTCACCACGCCAGGGTTTGTGGCCTCGATCCTGCCCGACAAGACCGCGATGCTCTTTGTGTGGGCGATCGGGGGCGCGCTCGCGTTGGCCGGCGCGCTGGCGTACGCGGAACTTGCCGCCAGGCGGCCCCAGGCCGGCGGCGAGTATGTGTATCTGCGCGAGAGCTTCGGTGGGCTCGCGGCGTTTCTCTCGGGATGGACGTCGTTTGTCGCCGGCTTTACCGGCGCGATTGCGGCCGGCGGCGTAGGCGTCGCGGCATATCTGGGCTACTTCGTGCCCAGCGCCGGCGATGCGGCCCCGATCGCGGTCTGGCGCATCGGCCCGCTCGCGCTGACGCTGTCGGTGCGCGCGCTCGTGGCGATTGCGTTCATCGCCGCATTGGCGCTGATTCAGGCACGCGGGGTTGGTCCGGGCCGAGTCGTGCAGAACGCGCTGACGTCCCTGAAACTCGGGGCGCTGGTGTCGTTCGTCGTGATCGGGTTGGTGGTGGCGCGGCCGGACGCCACGGCTGCGCCGACCAGCGCCGCGGCCGTGCCGTGGACGTCCTGGTTGATGGCGCTCGTACCGGTGATGTTCAGTTACGCCGGATGGAATGCGGCAGTGTACGTCGCCGAGGAGATTCGGGATCCCGCGCGCAACGTGCCCCGCGCGCTGGCGCTCGGGACGGCGAGTGTCGTCGTGCTGTACCTGGCGCTCAACACGCTGTATCTGCGTGTCGTGCCCCGCGAGGAGCTGATTGGGTCGATTGGTGTCGGCGAGGCGGCCGCGGCCCGGTTGTTCGGGTCGGCGGCGGCGTCAGTATTCGCGGCGGTAGCCATCCTGATCATCCTGAGCAGCCTGACCGCGATGACGACCGCCGGTCCGCGCGTGTACTTCGCGATGGCCCGCGACGGTGCGTTCCTGCCCGCGGCCGCCCGCGTGCATCCGCGCTACCGGACGCCGGCGATTGCCATTCTCGCCCAGGCCGCGTGGAGCGCCGTCCTCGTCCTCTCCGGCACCTTCGAGCAACTGCTCACCTACACCGGCTTCGCCGTGATCCTGTTCTCGGCGCTGGCCGTGCTGTCGTTGTTCTTCGTACGTCGCAGCGTGAACGATGTCGCGACATTTCGCGCGTGGGGCTACCCGTGGGCACCGGCGCTGTTTTGCGCCGTGGGCTTCGCGATC
>QHWL01000721.1:2114-2528 GCA_003222555.1 Acidobacteriota bacterium
GTCAAGGTGCCCCACGTGCGACAATAGGCGCCATGCGCCACCATGTGCTTTTCAGCATTCTGTCGCTTGCCAGTCTCGGTGTCGCGTGCGCGATGCAGACTTCTCATCGTGCCTCCGACATACTGCGGTCCCAGCTCGCCGACGACTGGAAGTACTGGATGACCCAGTATCCGGAAATGGCCACGGCGTTCGGTTTCCCGGGCCAGAACGCGCGCTGGACGGACTATTCACAGGCGCTCGTGGACGAGCGAACCCGGTACTTGAAGAAAAGTCTCGAGCGGCTGTCGACCATCGACCCCGCTCAGCTGGCGGCCGCCGATCAAGTCAACTACAACCTGTACCGAGATCTCGTCGAGACCGCCGTGAAAGGCCTCGACTTCCACAACGACGCCGTACCGATTCGCGGCGTGATTC
>QHWL01000716.1 GCA_003222555.1 Acidobacteriota bacterium
ACCCGCGCTTCATCCGCGGTCACCGGACCGATTCGCGGCCCTACGCCCGCGCGCCAACCGATGTTTGGGGGAAACCCGTCGGATCCACCTGAAAGCGGCCGCTCCTGGTGGCGTCCGGCTTTAGCCAGACTCTCCGGCCGGCTGGTCCAGGCAACGGTAAACCCAAATCATACGTGCCTTTCTGGGCACTGTCAAGATGCGCACCTTGCAGGGGGTCGCCGGGTCACGCACCGGCAGGCTCGTGCCGATAAGGACACACGAGGCTGCGGGTTCTCGAAGTTCGGGTTTGTGATCGGCCGCCGAACTTGTAATTTGGACAACGCGTCCAGGCGACGCCGATCGCAGATTTGGCCCGCTCCTCGCCAAATCGCCGTCCGGATCCAGGTCAAAGCTTGGTATCGGCTTTGCGAACGTAACCGCACTGCTTCGTCTCTCTAATTGCTAGGACAACCCAGGTGTTTCGAAAAGTGAAGGCCGTCATCGGCCTCGACATCGGTTCGAGCGCGGTCAAGGCCGTCGAGCTCAAGGTCTCGGGCAAGGGCTTCAAGGTGGTCGCGTTCGGCAGCGAACCGGTCCCGCCCGATAGCATCGTCGACGGCGCCATCATCGACGGAACGGCGGTCGCCGATGCGATTCGCCGACTGTTCGAGAACAACAAAGCGTTCAAGACCAAAGACGTCGCCGCGTCGCTCTCGGGCAATGCGGTGATTGTCAAGAAAATCAATCTGCCGGTGATGACCGAGGCGGAGCTCGCCGAGTCGATCTACTGGGAGGCCGAACAGTACATCCCGTTCGACATTCAGGACGTCAGCCTCGACTATCAGATTCTCGACCCTGGCACCGGCCCCGACTCGAAGGGCACCATGGACGTCCTGCTCGTGGCGGCGAAGAAAGAAAAGATCGCCGACTACACAGGCGTCATCTCGCAGGCCGGCCGCGTGCCAGTCGTGGTCGACGTCGATGCGTTCGCGATGCAGAACGCTTACGAAATCAACTACGGCCTCGACCCCCAGGCGGTCGTCGTGTTGCTGAACGCCGGCGCGAGCGCCATCAATATAAATATCCTCAGCGGTGAACAGTCACTCTTTACGCGCGACATCTCGATCGGCGGCAACGCCTACACCGAAGCCGTGCAGAAAGAGTTGAACCTGCCGTTCGAGAACGCCGAGCAGCTCAAGAGGGGAGAGTCGATCGACGGTGTCACCTTCGAGGAGGTCACCCCGGCCCTGCACGCGATGACCGAGAACGTGCTGCTCGAAATTCAGAAGACGTTCGACTTCTTCAAGGCGACCGCTTCCTCGGATCGGATCGACAAGATTGTGCTGAGTGGCGGCGCCTCGCGCGTCGATGGTTTTGCCAAAGCGCTCGAGGACCGCTTCGGCGCGCCCGTTGAAGCCTTCGATCCCTTCAAGAAGATCGCCTTCGACCCGATCAAGCTCGGCGTGAAGGAACCCGAGGCCCTCGTGCCCACGGCGGTCGTCGCCGTCGGGCTCGCGCTCCGGAAGGCGGGGGACCGATGATTCGCATCAACCTCCTCGCCGTCGAGCGCTCGCGCACCAAACACAAGGTCTCGTTCCTCGTCACCCAGAAGATCACCATCCTCTGCAGCTTGATCCTGCTTCTGGCGGTCATGGCCGTCGGCTGGGATTATTTGAGCCTCATCAAAGACTCCAAACAGGCCGACGACGACCTGGCCCACGCGCAGCAGGAAACGGTGCGGCTGCACTCGATCATTCTCCAGGTTCAGCAGTTCGAACAGCGCAAGGCGCAGCTGCAGCAGCGGGTTCAGTTGATCGAGCAGCTCCGGAAGGGGCAGACCGAGCCGGTCCACATGCTCGACCAGGTGAGCCGGGCTCTGCCGCCGATGCTGTGGCTCACCGAGCTCAAACAAACCGGCAACGACGTCTTGATCGACGGCCGGTGCATGGTGCTGACGTCGCTGTCGGACTTCGTGAGCAACCTCGAAGCGTCGGGATATTTCAAAAAGTCGATCGAGATCGTCAACAGCCAGGCCGAGCCAGCGTCGGCTGCGGGCAATCTGATCAAGTTCAGCATCAAGGCGCAGTTTCAACCGAAGGGATGCGTGCAATCGCAGGCAGTTGGTGTAAAGCCGCACCAAGAACGGCCCGATAGGCCCCATTAGCGCACTGTCATGAATCTCAGTCTCACGAAGCTTCCGTGGTACGGACAGATCGGGGCATTTGCCGTGTTGGCAGTCGCCGGCATCGGTGCCTTCATCTACTACTACGACATGCCGGCCCGCGTCGAAATCGCGACCAGGCAGGAGCAGCTTGTCGTGCTCAAGAAAGACATCAACAGGGGACTCAACACGGCCAAGAAGCTGTCCGAATTCCAAAAGGAAGTGGCGCAGCTCGAAGCCCGGCTCGCCGCGCTCAGCGCGGTGTTGCCCGAAGAAAAGGATGCGGCCGATCTGCTGCGCCGGATGCAGACGGTTGCCGCCCAGTCGAACCTGACGATCAAAAGCTTCAAGCCCGAGAAGGTCGTCAGCAAGCAGCTGCATGCCGAGTGGCCGATTTCCTTGGAGGTCGACGGCACGTATCACAACCTCGCCACTTTCTGCGACCGGGTGGGGAAGTTCACTCGGACCGTCAACATCAGCGACCTTGACGTGAAAGGTAAGGCCACGGCGGATTCGAATTCGACGATCACCGCAACGTTGGTCGCGACGACCTTCGTGCTCCTCGACAAAGCGGCTGCCGCCAAGGCGACAACCGGCGCGAAGCCTGGCGCTCCGGCTCCGGGAAAGGGCACCTAGGTGACGCGCCCTTTTGGTGGCTCCGTCCTTTTACTTTCGTTCGTACTGAGCGGCGCGGCTGGCGCACAAGCACCTTCGCAGCCGGCCAAGCCGGCGGCTTTGCAACCAGCGGCCCAGTCAGTAACTTCGCGACCGCCTGCGCCTGTCGCGACGCCGACGCAAACACCGGTTCAGCCGGCCGAAGCCTACACGTACCAGCCCGACGGCAGACGCGATCCGTTTCTGAACCTGACCGGTACCGGCAATGACCCGAAGGTGAACACGCGACGCGGCGAAGGCCCGGCCGGCCTCGCCGTGGCCGATCTGGTGGTGCGCGGCGTCATCATGAGCCGCGGCGGGCTCGTTGCGATGATCGAGGGGCCCGACAAGCGAACCTTCATCGTCCATCAGGGCGACAAGCTCCTCGACGGCACGATCAAGAGCATCACTCCCCAGGGACTCATCGTCGAACAGGCCGTCAACGATCCGCTGTCCCTGGTGAAGCGCCGGGAGATACGCAAGCTGCTGAAAACGCTTGAGGACACCAAGGGATGACTGCGTCGAGGGCTGTCGCTCTTTTTCTCTCCGTGGGCATGGCCGGCGCGCTCGCCCACGCGTCAGGGGCGGGGCCGGTCTCGTCGACGACCGCCGTCGCGCGCCTCACGGCGATCAGCGCGCGCACGCACCTGAAGGGCGCGTCGCTCGTGATTGAGGCGAGCCAGCCGGTGGCCTATGTCGCCATGCGTCCCGATGCGCTCACGGTGGTGATCGATTTCCGAAACGTCGGTGCCGATGGCGTCGCCAACTCGGTGGTGGCCAGCGCGAACAGCCCGATCGCCGCAGTGTCGGTTGAGCCGACCGAAGCTCTCGGCGCACCGGCCTCGCGCGTGCGCATCAGGCTGGCGCAGCCCTTCGTGCACCACGTGC
>QHWL01000717.1:0-1782 GCA_003222555.1 Acidobacteriota bacterium
GATCCTCACCGGGCGCTCGAGAACCCTTCGTTGCGGTATCTCGTCCATCTGACCGCACCCGGCTGGAACGTCACCGGCGCCACGTCGCCGTGGCTTCCCGGCGTCGCCATCGGACACAACGACCGCATCGCGTGGGGGATGACCGCGTTCGACGCCGACACAGAGGACATCTATGTCGAGAAAGTGAATCCGTCGAACGCGCATCAGGTCGAGGCGAACGGCAAGTGGGTGGACACGGTCCGTGTCAACGATGCGATTCTGGTCAAAGGCCGGGCGAAGCCGCTCGAGCTCGAGCACGAGTTCACGTCGCACGGCTTGGTCGTCGCGTCCGATCGAGAAAACAGCCTCCTGTTCACGGTGCGGTGGAGCGGCGCGGAGGCAGGAGGCGCGGGGGAGTTGGGCGCGCTCGCGCTCGATCGTGCGGGCACGTGGCCGCAGTTCCGGGCTGCGCTCGCGCGCTGGAAGATGCCGGCCGCGGAGTTCGTCTATGCGGACGTCGATGGCAATGTCGGCTCGCAAGTCGCGGCGTTGACGCCGGTCCGCCGCGGCTGGAGCGGCACAGTTCCCGCACCAGGCTGGAACGGCGCGTACGAATGGCAGGGATGGCTGACGCTCGACGATCTGCCGCACGCGTTCAACCCGCGCGGCGGCGAGGTGGCGGCCGCCAACGGCAACGTGGCGCGACTGAATCGTATTCGGGAAGAGCTCGGCCGACAGCCCACCTTCGCGGTAGACGATTTCAGGCGCCTTCAGCTCGACGTGTTGGCGTGGAATGCGGAGCGCCTGGTGCCGCTCCTTGCGGGTGTCCGCGCCGATCGCAGCGACATGGAGGACGCGCGGCAGCGACTGCTCGCGTGGGACAAGCGGCTGTCGGTCGGTTCGAGCGCCGCGACGTTGTACGTCCTTTGGGAACGCTCGCTCTTTCGCGCGCTTGCGGCGGCCAGGCTCGATCGCCCGCTGGTCGACGAGTACCTCAGCCGCGCTCCAAACGTGCTCGTGCCGGCGCTGACCCAGCCGTCGCGTGTGTGGTTTGATGGCGATCCACAAACGGCACGCGACCGACTGCTGGTCACGGCGCTCGCAAGCGCGGTCGAGGAGCTGCGCTCGACTGCCGGCGTCAACGAGCAGGCGTGGGGTCGGCTCCACTCAGTGACGTTCGCTCATCCGCTCGGCGTCACTGCGGCGGCCCGTCGGCAGTTCAACATCGGACCGTTCGAGCTGTCGGGTTATGCGCAGACTGTGATGTCGACTTACGGGAGCGGGCTCGCCGTGGATGGCGGCGCATCGTTTCGCGAGATACTCGACCTCGCTGACTGGGATCGTTCGCTCGTAACCAATGCGCCAGGGCAGTCGGGCTCGCCGGGCAGCTCGCATTTCGCGGATCTCGCGAGGCTGTGGACGGCAGGCGAGTACTTTCCGCTCGCCTTCAGCGGTCGCGCGGTCGCTGCGAACGCCGAAACCGTATTGACGCTCGTCCCATTCGTTGCTCGGCGGACGGCTCCAACGCCGTCAGAGCCCTACTTCACGCGATGACAGTGGTAGCACCCGAACGCGAGGCGTGAGCGGTTGTAGGCGTACGATCGCGTGAAATCGTACGCGGGACGATGGAGCAGCCTCGACATCCCGGGCATGACGGTTTCACGCATGTATGCCGCTTTGGCTTGCTTGTCGGATTCGGCCAGATACCCGTAGATGGCGTTTCGCATCTGTGCGTCCATGCCGCTGCTGTAAATTTCCCATCCGCCATCTCTCACGTCCGGCTGGGGCAAGGCGGCGACGGCC
>QHWL01000717.1:1993-3320 GCA_003222555.1 Acidobacteriota bacterium
ACGAGGACGGCCGCGAGGCCGGCGATGGCTTCGCGCGCGCCGGTCGACGTGGCGTGCGGCTCCCACGCCAGCGCGGCGTGGACCGCCTCGGGGCCGACGATCGCCCGAGGATCGCCGGCGAGAAGCTCGATGAGCGCCGCGAGCTGCGCGCCGCGCCGGACGCCGATCAGAACCATCGTCGGGCGCTGCCGATCGCGCGGCTGGACCTCGATGGTCGAGGTGCCCGCCAAGCGGTCGAGCCGTGACTGGATCCGGTTGATTTCGCCGATGTCGTGCAGCGCGAGCTCGTCGCTCCCGCCGCGGTGCACGCGGACGAGCCGGAAATCGGTGACGAAATAGCGCACGCCTCGGACGTACGCCCACACCGGATGCAACGCCGGGCGGCCGCTCCACAGCAGCCGCTCCCACGGGAGCGGGACTTCCACTTGGGGTTACGAGGGCTTCGTGAAGTTCACTTTCGGGACCTGTTTGGCTTCAGGGGGCGCCTGGAAAAACGGATATTCCTTGAAGCCGAACATCCTCGCCGTCAGGTTCGCGGGGAACTGGCGGCGGGCCGTATCGTACTCCTGCACACGCTCGTTGTACCGCATCCGTTCGACGGCGATGCGGTTTTCGGTGCCCGACAACTCGTCCATCAAGCGGTTGAACTGCTCGTTCGCTTTCAGGTTCGGATAATTCTCCACGATTGCGAGCAGGCGCCCGAGCGCGCTCGTTTGCTGATTCGCGGCGGTAATCGCCTCGTCGGGAGACTTGGCGGCGACGAGCTTCGCTCGCGAATCGGCGATGTCCTTGAAGACGCCTTCTTCGTGGGAGGCGTAGCCCTTCACCGTCTCGACGAGATTCGGAATCAGATCGTTGCGCCGCTGCAGCTGGTTCTCGACCTGAGCCCACTGCGCCTTGATCGCTTCTTCCTGCCCGACAAACCGGTTGTAGGAACAGCCGGCCAACGGAAGCGCGGCAAGCGCGAGCGCGACGAGCCGTGCGGCGGTTCTGCGTGTCATCTGCATCTGGAGTCCTCTTTTGTGAATTCCTAAACTAATTCTTAATTGTAAATTATTGTAAATTGTAAATTGTCTCGTTCGCGCCTTCGCGCTCGCTCGGGCCGCAGGCGCTCGCCGCACCAAGCGGTGGTCACCAGCTTGCGCCGCCACCACCGCCTCCGCTCCTCCCGCCGCCAAATCCGCCAAAGCCTCCGCCGAAACCGCCGCCCCCACCGCCGCCGAACGAGCCCACGCCGCTCGACCATCCGCTCCATGGGTTGCCCCCCCAGCGCCTGACGCCGGCGCGGGGCCCGCGGCCGATTCGGCTGAGGACGAGGATGGCGATG
>QHWL01000718.1 GCA_003222555.1 Acidobacteriota bacterium
TTCGACAATTCTTTCGTGATTGCGCTGCGGCTTCACTTGGCACCCGCGTTGCGGCGCCCACGTGCATGACCGTCCTTCAATGGCGTCGGCGTCCACTGACCACGCCGCGGGCCCCGAAGGCGACCGTCCCGCCGATCTCGTGGTTGTCGCCAGGCGAGTACGCTGGCCGTGCCCGTTTTCGACCGAGCGATGGCGCGATTCTCACGCCGGCGTTGCAGCGAGCGATTGGGCAGGTCGTTGAAGTGAGGTTCGCCGGTATCGCCGCCAACGGCGAGCCGTTTGCCGGCCAAGGGCTCTATGCGGAATGGCGCCACGACAAGCTCCTCGGCGGGTGCTTGATCCCCAGCCAAGACTTGGAATTTCTCGACTAAGGCGGGTTCCCGTGCGACCGTGGAAGCAACAAGACGCCGGGGTTACCGCGTGAACGGAGCCTCTAGATCGCGGTACGAGAAGCCGAAGTTGGGAATCGCGTCCTCGAACGATTGACCGTCGGCGAGCCTGTGCAGCAGGCGAGTCCAACCAAACCCCGGACGGTCGAACATGACGCTCACCGCCAACAGACTTTCGTCGTACGCCACCTGCGCGCCGGTCGCGCTCAAGTGCCCGAAACCGTTCTCGAGGCCTTTCAGAGGCACCGATCGGCCCAACGCCGTCATGCGCCGCAGCGCGGCTTGCGGATCTGAGCCGTCGAACGTCTGGGCCAGCCCCTCGTTGAGCCAGGTGGGCACGCCTTTGGCCACAATGCCCGCCACGACCGCGTGAGTCAGCTCGTGCGCTAACACGCGTTCGAACAGCTCCGGCTTCAATGACGCGCCTGCAACCGGTATCCGGATCCGGCCGTCATACTGCCCGCCCGACCACTCCGGCGCCCGCGTGATATCGCGGAACTGTTTTTCGGTGTACAGAACCGCGATGATCGTATTCGAAGGAAATTCGCCCAGCCTGTCGCCGATTCGAAAAAACACCGAATTGAACACTGC
>QHWL01000719.1 GCA_003222555.1 Acidobacteriota bacterium
AGCCAAACAGCAGCACCGGATCCTTCGGCCGAAGCGTCAGCGCTTCGGCAAAGAGCGTGGCTGCCCGGTCGCCGTTGCCATCGCGGAGGGCCTTCCAGCCCGCATCGTTCAGTTCCGTCACGTTGGATTGGGCGTGGAGTGATATCACTGAGAGCACGGTCACAGAGAGTGTCATGAGCGCTCGTCGTGCACACATGACGACGGCCTTGGCAAGCGCCGTGCCGGCTTCACCGCTGCGAAAACTGACAAAAGGACTGCCGCCGATTACGAGTTCGGGGGTCCGGATAACAGACCTGGCGCCAATTGTGTGCAACGCCACGCCGACGGGCGCTCGACGGCAACGCCGTCAAACCGTTTTTGTCAGGCCGCCGTCGAGATCGACCAGCGCACCCTGCAACAACCTTGCTTTCCGGCGACAGGATGAACGCCGCGAGATTCGCAACGTCGTCAGGTTCGCCGAGTCGCACGACGTTCGACCGGCGGGCCAACTGGGTGGCGGCGGCCTCCGTGTCGCCGCCGTGGTCGGCGGCTGCGGCCTCGAGCTGGCCGCGCAGACGATCGGTGCGGACGAAACCGGGGTTGATCGCGTTGACCTGTATTCCGTCGCGGATGCCGATGTCGGCGAGCGCCTTGGTAAACGACAGGCAGGCGCCGTTGACCGAGCCGCCGATCGCAAACTCGGGACCTGGGGTGCGGCCGCCGACGCCGATAATGTTGAGCACCGCACCCCGCCGTGCCTGGAGGTGAGGCCACGCCGCGCGCACCAGCCGCACCGCGCCGAAGAACTTGAGCGCGAACCCGTCGGCCCAATCGGCCTCGCTCAGCTCTAGAAAGTCGCCGCGTCGCGTCGCCCCGGCATTGTTCACGACGATATCGATGGCGCCGTACGCCTCCAACGCCGCGCGCACGACAGCGGCTGGCGCCGCGGTGACGCGGAGGTCGACAGCGACCCACGATGCGACGCCGCCCCCTGCCGCGATCTCGTCCGCGACCCCGATCAAGGTCTTCTGATCGCGAGCGGCGAGAACGAGTGCGCTCCCCTCCCGCGCCAATCGAAGGGCGATCGCGCGGCCGATGCCGCGGCTGGCGCCTGTCACGATGGCAATCTTGCCGGCCAGCCTTGCCGCGCGCTGAGCATCAGGGACGATCACTGGATCAACCATCGGCGCGAGCGGAGTGCAATCAGGGTCGCTCGGTGACCATCTGGTAAGCCCGTTCGACGGCCTGCGCTTTCGCTTTGAAATGTTCCTGCACTTCCGGGCTCAGGTGAGCCACCTGATCGGGCGCGTACTTCAACTTGG
>QHWL01000048.1:0-2784 GCA_003222555.1 Acidobacteriota bacterium
GGACGATTTGCGAGGACTGCGGCGCCGGCGACGATGCCGAGGAAGTGATATCGGCGCCCGAGAGCGCGGCCGCCGTGGCCGGGCAAACCGAGCCGCTGCGGTGCCGTCGCTGCGGCGGGCGGCTCGTGCAGCGCACCGACGACAACGCCGAGGTCGTGCGCGAGCGTTTGAAGGTGTACCACCGGGAGACTGAGCCGCTCGTCGAGTACTACCGCCTGCGGCCGACCTTCCGATCGATTGACGGCGCGCAGCCACCCGATCGCGTCGCCGGCGATCTTGCCGCGGCCATCGAGTCGGTGGGCAAGGGCCTGCGGGTTGGGAACGCCGCACCGGGAGGCGCCCGCAGGTGATTGTCTGCCGCTCGGCCGCTGAGCTCGAGCAAATGCGCCAGGCCGGGCGTCTGGTCGGCGAAGTGCTGACGGAACTGGCGGCCATGGTCGCGCCAGGAGTGAGCACCGCGGACTTGGATGCGCTGGCCGAGAAGCGGATCGCGCAGGCGGGAGCGACGCCGGCGTTCAAGGGGTATCACGGATATCCAGGGACGATTTGCGCGTCGATCAACGAGGAGGTCATCCACGGGATTCCGTCGGGCCGGCGGCTCCTGCGCGAGGGTGACATCATCTCGATCGACGTCGGCGCGTCGCTCGACGGGTACTTCGGCGACAGCGCGGTCACGCTGCCGGTCGGGCAGGTGTCGGAACACGCAGCGAAGCTGCTGCGGGTGACCGAGGAAGCGCTCTACAAGGCCATTGAGCGCGCGCGGCCCGGCAACAGGATTTCTGACATCGGCCACGCCGTGCAGCAGCACGTCGAGGCGTACGGGTGTTCCGTCGTGCGGGAGTTCGTCGGCCACGGCATCGGCCAGCGGATGCACGAAGAGCCGCAGGTGCCCAACTACGGCGAGCCCGGGCGGGGTCCGCGGCTCACCGAGGGAATGGTGCTCGCGATCGAGCCGATGGTCAACGCGGGAAAGCCCGCGGTGAAGGTGCTCGCCGACGGCTGGACGGCGGTGACACGCGACGGAAGCTTGTCGGCGCACTTCGAGCATACCGTGGCGGTGAGGGCGGGTGAGCCGTGGGTGCTGACCGCCCGGGAAGTGCCGGTGAGCGCTCGCAGGTAGCGTGAGCGACAGCGCTGGGGGTGGGGCCCCAGCGCCGCAGAAAAAGGTGGGGCCCGGCGAGCCTTGAAAGATATCGTCGGCGTTGTGACCGAGATGCTGCCTAGCGCCATGTATCGGATTCGCTTGGATGACGACGGGCGGCAGGTGCTGGCGCACATTGCGGATCGGATCGACCGCAACTTCATCCGGGTGCTGGTGGGCGATCGAGTCCGCGTGGAGCTCTCGCCGGTCGACCGCGGCCGGGGGCGTATTGTCGAGAAGGTTGGATAACGACGATCACCGCAGAGAGAATTTTCTCGGCGCTCTCGGAGCGCTCTGTGGTTACTGTGGTCAGGAACAACCATGAAGGTTCGAGCATCGGTCAAACGGATTTGCGACAAGTGCAAGATCGTCCGCCGCCGCGGCGTCGTGCGGGTGATCTGCCCGAATCAGAAGCACAAGCAGAGACAGGGGTAAATTTGAGGATGTGTAAATAAATTTAAGGATGTGAGGATGTGAGGATTTTAGGATTTATTAAGGATTTACTGGGAGATTTCAAATCTTGGAATCCTCAAATCCACAAATCCTTAGATCCTCACATCCTCAAATTTTAGCGAGGTTCAGATTTATGGCTCGAATCGCTGGCGTCGATCTACCGCGGACCAAACGCGTCGAGATCGGTCTCACCTACATTTATGGCATCGGGCGCGTGCGCTCGAACATCATCCTGAAAGAGGCCGGGGTGGGTGCCGACATCCGTGTCAAGGATCTCTCCGAAGACGACGTTCGGAAGATCAGCCGCGTCATTGAGGAGCAGGGCGGCGTCGAAGGCGATCTCCGCAAGGAGATCTCCATGAACATCAAGCGGTTGATGGAAATCGGCTGCTATCGGGGGATGCGGCACCGGCGAGCGCTGCCGGTGCGCGGCCAGCGGACGCGGACCAACGCGCGGACGCGCAAAGGCCCGCGCAAGGGCGCCATCGCCAAGAAGAAGACGATCTAAGGGTGCGATGCGCGAGCGAGCGGCAGCCTTGAGCCGACGCGCCGGGGGTGGGGCCCCGGCGCCGTGAAAAAAGCGGGCCCCGCGAGCATTAGAAAAAGTGAGTTATGGCAAAGACTGAACCCGCGGCGGATGGCGCAGCAGTTCCAGAGAAAAAAGAAGGCGCGGCAGGGAGGCGGAAAAAAACCTTCAAGAAGCGCACCGAGAAGCGCATCGTCCACCACGGGCTGGCCCACATCCAGGCCTCGTTCAACAACACCGTGGTGACGATTACCGACACCGAGGGCAACGTCGTCGCGTGGTCGCAGGGAGGCGGAAGAAAACCTTCAAGAAACGCGGCGAGAAGCGCATCGTCCACCACGGGCTGGCGCACATCCAGGCGTCGTTCAACAACACGGTGGTGACCATTACCGACACCGAGGGGAATGTCGTCGCGTGGTCGAGCGCCGGCGGCATCGGGTTCAAGGGATCGCGCAAGGGCACGCCGTTTGCCGCCACGCAGGCGGCGCTCAACGCGGGCAACGCGGCGAAGGCCGTCGGCATGCGGTCGCTCGACGTCCGCGTCAAGGGGCCGGGGTCGGGTCGCGAATCGGCCATCCGCGCGCTGCAGACCGTCGGGCTCGAGGTGAAGTCAATCCGCGACGTCACGCCGATTCCGCACAACGGATGTCGGCCGCCTAAGAGA
>QHWL01000048.1:2809-5883 GCA_003222555.1 Acidobacteriota bacterium
TTTGAGGAGGTAAGGATTTATTTTTGGATTCAAATCCTAAAATCCCCAGATCCTCAAATCCTCAAATTCAGGAAAGGTGCATTGATGGCGCGATATATCGGTCCGGTCTGCCGGCTCTGCCGCCGCGAGGCGATGAAGCTGTTCTTGAAAGGCGAGCGGTGCTACACGGAGAAGTGCGCGATCGAGAAGCGCAACTTCCCACCCGGACAGCACGGCAAGACGCGGAAAGCGAAGCTGGCGGGCTACGGCCTGCAGCTGCGCGAGAAGCAGAAGGTCAAGCGGATCTACGGGGTCCTCGAGGATCAGTTCCGCCGCTATTTCGAGGCGGCCGAACGGACCCGCGGCATCACCGGCGAGACGCTGCTGCAACTGCTCGAGCGGCGGCTCGACAACGTCGTGTACCGCCTCGGGCTGGCGACGTCGCGGCCCCAGGCGCGGCAGCTGGTACGCCACGGACACTTTCTGGTGAACGACAAGAAAGTCGACATCCCGTCGTTCTCGGTGAAGGCGGGCGATGTCATCACCGTGCTCGGCCGGACCCAGAAGAACCCGACAGTCGAGCATGCGATCGAGGAAGTGAAAGGCCGTGGTATCCCCGGATGGCTCTCCTTCGACGCGGAGACGATCACGGGCCGCATCATGTCGATGCCGACGCGCGAGCAGATTAACCTGCCGGTGCAGGAGCAGTTGATCGTGGAGTTGTACTCGAAATAGGAAAGGAAAAAGGAAGAAGGCAAAAGGCAAAAGGCAACAGGAGAGTACTTTTTCCTTTAAACTTTTTCCTTCTAACTTTCGTAAAGTCACCGGCCCGCAGCCTTACACAGACCTGCGGCGGGAGGTCGGTGACCACACTTGCAGGTCTGGAGGCCCGTCCGGGCCCCCCGCGCGGCAGCCGCGCATGGGACCCGGGTCTGCGGGCCCGTAGCGAAAGGACATATCAATGCTTTGGAAAGGTTTTCAGCGGCCCAAGCGCCTGGAGTTGGAGCGCGAGACGCTGACCGACCGCTTCGGCCGGTTCTACGCGCAGCCCTTCGAGCGTGGCTTCGGCACCACGATCGGCAACGCACTGCGTCGCGTTCTTCTCTCGTCCATCGAAGGCGCGGCGATTACGGCGGTGAAGATCGACGGCGTGCTCCACGAATTCTCGCCGATTCCCGGCGTGGTCGAGGACGCCACCGACATCATCCTCAACCTCAAGCAGATCCCCCTGAAGCTGCACGTCGATCATGCCAAGACGTTGACGCTCAAGGTGGACAAAGCGGGCGAGGTCAGGGCGCGTGACATTCAGGCGGACGCCGACGTCGACATTCTCGAGCCGGACGCGCACATCGCCGCGGTCTCGGAGGGCGGAAAGCTTCACATGGAGATGCGCATGAGGCGCGGCCGCGGGTACGTCTCGGCCGACAAGAACTTCGACGAAGATCTCGGCATCGGCTGGATTCCGATCGATTCGGTGCACTCGCCGGTCAAGAAGGTGAACTACCTGGTCGAGGCGGCGCGCCTCGGACAGACGACCGACTATGACAAGCTGACGGTGGACGTCTGGACGAACGGCTCCATCCATCCGCGCGACGCCGTGTCGCTCGCGGCGAAGCTGGTTCGCGATCACTTGAACATTTTCATCAACCTCGAGGAAGGCGCCGAGCAGCAGGCCGAAGCGTCGGCCGATCAGCCGCGCGCCGGCGTCTCGAACGAGAATCTCGACAAGAGCGTCGAAGAGCTCGAGCTCTCGGTCCGGTCCTACAACTGTCTGAAGAACGCCAACATCCGCACGATTCGCGAGCTCGTGCAGAAGACCGAAGCCGAGATGCTCAAGACGAAGAACTTCGGGCGCAAGAGCCTGAACGAGATCAAGGAAATCCTGCACACCATGGGGTTGAGCCTCGGCATGCGTGTCGACCAGCCTGCCGCGGCGTCGCAGGAATAGGAGAGGGGCAGGAGAGGGCAGGTAGGTCAGGTAAGGCAGGTAGGCCGGGTGGGGTTCCCACCTGCCCCACAAGTCCCACCAGGCCCACCCGCCCACCAGGCCCATAATGAGCCATGAGACATCGAGTTGCGCACAGGAAGCTCGGTCGCGTCACCGAGCACCGCATCGCCATGCTGAGGAACCAGGCGACGGCCCTGCTCCGGAACGAGCACCTCACAACGACGGTGCCGCGCGCCAAGGAGCTCCGGCCGTTTGTCGAACGGCTGATTACGATCGCCAAGCGCGGCGTTGCCGGCCCGCGGACAAGCGCCTCCCGGAAAAACACCGAGCCCGCCAACGGCCAGCTTCTCAACGCGCGCCGCCGCGTCATGCAGGATCTGCAGGATCGCGCGGTCGTGTCCAAACTGTTCGACACCCTCGCGCCGCGGTTTGCCGAGCGGCCGGGCGGCTACACCCGGCTGCTGCGCCTCGGGTATCGCCGCGGCGACAGCGCCGAGATCGCGCAGGTGGAGCTCGTGGGCAGCGAGTTCGACCCGCGCGCTAAAGTCGAAAAAGGGACGCAGGAAGAGCCCAAGCCGAAGGCGAAGGGCGTTGGCGGCCGGCTCCGCGCGGCGGCCGAGCGACTTCGCGGCGCGAAGAAGGCCGAGGCCAGCGCGGCCACCGAGACCGCGCACGCCACCGAGGCTCAGGCCGCCAAGCGCGCTGCGAAAAAGGGCGTGACCGGCAGAAAGATGGGCGGCAGTTCGAAGGGAAAGTAGAGACTTGAAAGTCATCACGAAGACACGAAGGAACACGAAGTTCGTTGATCAAAAAAACTTTCGTGATCTTCGTTGGGTCTTCGTGCCTTCGTGAGAAGTGGTCGCGATCTTCTCCACCAGCTCCGCGCTCTCCGTGTTGATCGTCTTCTTCTAGCCTAATTACACTTCCTCGACTTCGACGCCCGCGCGTTCCGCCTTCGCCGCGGCGATGATTTTCGTCTGCAGGTGTGCCGGCACTTCGTCGTAGTGCGAGTATTCCATGTGATACGTGCCGCGTCCGCCGGTCGCCGACGTCAGGTGCTGCTCGTAGGTGAGCATTTCGGCCATCGGCACCTGCGCTTTGATAATCGTCATCCCGCTGCGCGTGTCCATACCGGCGATGCGGCCGC
>QHWL01000048.1:5952-10757 GCA_003222555.1 Acidobacteriota bacterium
CGCGTCATCGCGTCCTTGAAGGCGAGCGACCCCGCGAGCTTGAACGAGAGCTCGTTCGAGTCGACGTCGTGGTACGACCCGTCGAAGACCGTCACCCGGAAGTCGACGACCGGGTAGCCCGCGAGGTAGCCCTTCAAGCGGGTGTCCTGAATCCCCTTCTCGACGGCGGGAACGAATTGCCGCGGGATTGAGCCGCCGAAGATGTCGTCGACGAACTCGAAATCGGCGCCGCGGGCCAGCGGCTCCATCCGGATCTTACAGTCGCCGAACTGACCGTGTCCGCCGGTCTGCTTCTTGTGACGCCCGTGCGCCTCGGTGGACGCCTTGATCGTCTCGCGGTACGGAATGCGCGGAGGTTTGAGGTTGACGTCGACGCCGAACCGCCGCTTCAGCTTCGCGACGGTGACCTCGATGTGGAGCTGGCCCTGCCCCGAGAGCAGCAGTTCCTTGGTCTGCGGATCGCGGCTGTAGCGGATCGACGGGTCCTCTTCCTCGAGGCGGTGCATCGCCGTGCTGATCTTGTCTTCGTCACCGCGGCTCTTGGGCTCGATCGCATAGGCGAGCACCGGCTCGGGGAATTTGATCGCGGCGAACGTCACGGCGTCGGTCTTGTCGCCCAGCGTGTCGTTGGTGAGCGTGTCTTTCAGCTTTGCGACGGCGCCAAGATCGCCGGCCTTGATCTCGGGCACCGTGGTCTGCGTCTTGCCCTGCAGCAGCACGAGATGGCCGAGCCGCTCAGGCGTGTCCCGCGTTTTGTTCTGAACCGTCGAATCCGCTTTGAGGGTGCCCGAAACGACGCGGAACATCGTAATGCGGCCGGCGAATGGATCGGCGATGGTCTTCCAGACGAACGCCTCGAGGGGCGCTTTCTCGTCCGCGCGGCGCATGACTTCCGCGCCCGCCGGGTCGACGCCTTTGTACGGCCGGTCCGCGGGGGACGGCAGATAGCTGAGGACGGCGTCGAGCATCTGCGGAACGCCAATGTTGGCGAGCGCCGACGTGCACACCAGCGGGAAGATCTTTCCGGCGGCCGTCGCGGCCCGTAATCCCGCCACGAGCTCGTCATCGGTCAGCGTCCCGGCCTCGAAGAACTTTTCCATCAACATTTCGTCGGCCTCGGCGACCATCTCGATGAGGGCCTCCCGGGCAGCGTCCACCGCCGCGGTCATGTCGCCGGGAATCGCGCTTTCGGCGAACTTCCCGCTCCCGTCGGACTGGTAGAGAAACGCCTTCTTCGTCACGAGATCGACGACGCCGGTCAGTGACTTCTCTTCACCGATCGGCAGCTGAATCGGGATGATCGTACGGTTGCAGACAGTTTGAAGCGATTGCAGCGAGCGTTGCAGGCTTGCGCGATCGCGGTCGAGCCGGTTGACGACCACCAGGCGCGGCAGGCCGAGCTCTTGGGCCGCCTCCCACACTTTCTCGGTCTGGACCATGACGCCCGCGACGGCGTCGACGACGACGAGGGCCGCGTCGGCGACATGGAGCGCCGCGCGCGCCTCGCTGAGGAAGTTGCCGATGCCCGGTGTGTCGATGAGATTGATTTTCTGTTTGCTCCACTCGGCGTAGGCGAGACCGGCCGACAACGTGTGTTTGCGCGCGATCTCCTCTTCATCGTAGTCGGTCACCGTCGTCCCTTCGTCGACCCTGCCGAAGCGGTTGATCATGCCCGCGTCGGACAGGACCGCCGAGGCGAGCTGGGTCTTGCCCGAGCCGGTGTGGCCGACGAGGGCGGTGTTTCTGATGCTGGCGGCGTCGTAAACCTTCATAGGGGGGTCCTCTTCCCGTGCTCGCGGGGCCCAACATTTAATTTACTGCGCCGGGGCCCCACCCGGGGCCCCCCAGCGCGGCAGCCACGCTGGGGACCCCGCCCCCGGCGCGGTTGCTCAGCGCTCCCGCGCTTCGCAACGGCTCAAGGCTGTCGCTCGCTGATGCCTTCGCGCCGTAGCGCTCAGGCATACCCTGCAATGGCCGCGCGCGATCAAAGGCGGGTTCTATGAGCGCGGCCGCGTCGATGGACGCGGTCTGAAACACCGCATCATATTCGCCGCGCGTCACGCGCCGCAAGGTGTTCCACAAACTCTACTCGTAGCGGAGCGCCTCAATCGGATCGAGCCGGGAGGCCCGGACTGCAGGATACATCCCGAAGAAAATGCCCACTGAGGCGGAGAACCCGATCCCGAGCGCGAAGGACCACCACGGCATCGAGATCGGAAATCCCGCGATGAGGTGCACAGCCCAGCCGATCGAGCTGCCGAGCACGATGCCGAGCACGCCGCCGAGCGAAGTGAGGAAGGCGGCCTCCATCAGAAACTGGAAGAGAATCTCGGCACGCCGCGCGCCGAGCGCCTTGCGCACGCCGATCTCGCGCGTCCGCTCGGTCACCGAAATGGACATGATCGCCATCACGCCGATGCCGCCGACCATGAGGGCGATCGACGAGATGACGATGAGCGCGAAAAACGTGGCCTGGCTGACTCGATCCCACAACTTGAGGAACGCGTCCTGGGTCACCAGATCGAAGTCGTCTGGCTGATCGAGCTTGAGGCCGTGGCGAATCCGCATGACGCGCTCGACGTCGGCCATCGCGGTCGCCTGGCTGACGCCGTCGCGCGGCACGACGGCAATCTGAATCGGCAGAAAGCTCACGTTGCGTGCGACGCGTACCACCTGGAGGCCGAACAGACGCTGGTAGGTCGTATACGGGATCACGACGAAGTCGTCCTGTCCCAGATTGAACCCGCCGGCCGCCGGCCGTTTATCGAACACGCCCACCACCTCGAACCGCTCGCTGCCGACGCGCACCGTCTTGCCGACCGGGTCGGCTCTCGATGGCGCGAACAGCAGCTGGTACGGGGTATTGCCGAGGACGACGACGTTCTTCCGGTACTGCACTTCGGTACCGTTGAAGAAGCGGCCGCCGAAGATGGGGATGCGCGTCCCTGCCGCGAAATTCTCCGACGCGCCGAGCAGGACAATCGGCTTGGTCTTCATATCGCGGTAGAACACGCGCCGCTGCGTCGGCGGGCCGCCGGCGCCGAGCTCGATGTCGACGAGCTCAATCGTCCCCGTCTGCTCCTCGAGTGCACGCGCGTCGGAAATACTGAGGTTCGGGCGCTTCAGCAGGTCTTTGATCTCCGCGCCGTTGGCAAAGCTGGTGACGCCGAAGCGCTGGATGAAGATCGTGTTCGGCCCGATCGCGCGAAGCATCTCGCGGAGCGATTGATCGAAGCCGCGAACGAGCGCCGTCATCCCGACAATCGACGTGACGCCGATGACGACACCGAGAACCGTCAGCCCGGAGCGCATTTTGTTGCCCCGCACCGTGTCGAGCGCCATCGTCACGACCTCGGCCAGCAGGCTCCAGCGGATAGCCATCACCCAATCGCCTTTATCACGAAGGCACGAAGTGTCACGAAGACCACGAAGAGCTCTTGTACAAAGTTATTCTTCGTGATTCTTCGGGGTTCTTCGTGATGAGCCATGCAGCAATAGAATTCTCTGCGCGCTCTGCGGGCTCTGCGTTGACCGTTTCTCATTCCCTTCTCAGCGCCTCGATCGGATCGAGGCGCGCCGCCCGCATCGCCGGATACAGACCGAAGAAGAGCCCGACGACGGCCGTCACGCCGATCCCGAGGGCGACCGACCAGGCCTCGACGGCCGCGGGTATCGGCGTGTACGCAGAAATCGTCAGCGCGACGGCGACGCCGAGGATCGTCCCGACGCCGCCGCCGAACATCGACAGCACCACCGACTCGGTGAGCATCTGGGACATGATGTCGGAGCGTCTCGCGCCGAGCGCCTTGCGCAAGCCGATTTCGCGCGTCCGCTCCGTGACCACCATGAGCATGATGTTCATGATGACGATCCCGCCGACTACGAGCGACAGGGCGACGACGCCGACCAGGACGGCGAAGATGCCGTTGGTGGCGGAGTGATAGATGTCGAGGATGGTGTCCGACGTGAACATGCCGAAATTGTCCGGCTGTTTCGGCTTGAGCCGCCGCGCGCCGCGGAGCGCGACGATGGCTTCGTCCATCGCCGGGGCGATGAGCGCGACGTCGCGCGGTTTGACCGTCAGCGACAGCGGCCGTCGCGCGCCGAACATCATCTGGAACTGCCCGAGCGGAACCACCACGAATTCGTCCTGCGACAGGCCCAGCAGCGAGCCGCGCTTGGCGCTCACGCCAACGATGCGGAAATGGACCCCTTCGACCTGAATAATCTTGTCGAGCGGATCGACATCCGATCCGAACAGTCGATCGGCCGTCTGCGACCCGACGACAGCAACCGGCCTCGCGCGCTCGACTTCGGTCGGGCTCATCAACCGGCCGCGCTCGGCGTCGAAGCTGGAAAAATTGACGTACTCCGACGTCACCCCCACAATTCGTGTGTTGTCGATGGACTTGTCCTTGTAAGTGATGCGGCCACGGCCGTCCGCCTGCGCCATCACGGCCGTGAGGAAGGGGCTGTTGTCGTGCTGCAGCGCGCGCACGTCCTGCAGCGAAATGCGCGGGTTGTACCGGACCTTCTCGAATTCGTCGTCGCTCCTCGTGATGGGGAACTGCTGGATGCTGAACGAGTCGGCGCCCGCCTGGTTGAGGATCGCCTGCTTGACCGACGCGTTGAGTCCTTCGATGAGAGATACCACCGCGATGATCGAAGTGACCGCCACGATGTTGCCGAGCACGGTCATGAACGATCGCAGCTTGGCTGCCCAGATCGCGCTGAGTGCCATCGCCGCGGATTCGAGAAATTTGTTCATACTGGTCTGGTGGGTCGGGTGGGTCGGGTAGGGCGGG
>QHWL01000048.1:10842-22921 GCA_003222555.1 Acidobacteriota bacterium
GAGTCGGGAGAGTCTAGTCCGCAAAACCTGGCCCACCCGGCCCACCTGACCCACCCGACCCGCCTGACGCACCCGGCTCACCCGATCTTCCAGTTCCATCCATTTTGCTGGGCCTTCCCAGAGTCGACTTTGACCGCATCGCCGTCCGCCATCGCCCGCACTGAGTTGTACGGGCCGGTGACGACCTGATCGCCCGGCTTGAGCCCCGACAGCACCTCGAAGTACTTGTCGCCGGCGATGCCCATCTTGATCGGCACGAACTCCGCCCGGCCCCCGCGGAAGACGAACACGCCCTCGGTCTCTTTGCGCGTCTGGCCGGGCTCCAGCTCGGCTGCGGCCGCAATCGGTTCCGGGCCGCGCTGGCGCTTGTCGCGTTTCGGTTGCTTCACGACATGCCCGTTCGCATCGTAGACCAGCTCTCGCACGGCGACCGCCGGAATCGGTACTGCCGCCACGCTCTTGCGCGTCGCCGTCGTGATATCGGCCGTGCAGGTGAACCCGGGCCTGACGTCGGGCACCTTCTCGTCGAGCACGACGACCACCTTGAAGTTGGTCGCCTGCGTCGTGTTCCCCGTGCCGGTCGTCTGGATCGGACTGTTGCCGATCTCAGTGACGTGGCCGTTGAACGTCCGGTCCGGAATGGCATCGATCGAAATCTTCGCCTTCTGTCCGAACTGCACGCTGGGGATATTGGTCTCGTCCACTTCGACTTCGGCCTGGATTACCGACATGTCGGCGAGCGTCAGCAGCACCGTTCCGGCGTTATTCATCGTGCCGATGACGGCGGTTTCGCCTTCCTGGATGTTGCGCCGCGTGACGATGCCGTCGATGGGCGATTCGATGCGGACCTTGCTCAGTGAGGTCGTAGCGCGCGCTCTCGAGCCCGGCGCGTTCCTGGGCGATGCGGCTGCTCTGCGACATCACCTGTTTTTCGCGCTCCTGAAGGGCCGATTCAGCCGACTTCAGGTCGTTCTCGGCTTTCTCGAGCGCTTCGCGCGTCGTGAGCTGACGGCTCCAGAGATCCTGTTGGCGCTTGAGCGTTTGACGCGCCTGCTCCACCTGGACGCGCGCCGTCTCGACGGATTGCTTCATCTGATTCAGCGAGCCTTGCGCGGCCTCGAGCGAGGCTGCGCCGCTGTCGACCCGGGTCCGCAGCGACTTCGGATCGATCTGGAGGAGGAACTGGCCCTTCTTGATCCTGTCCCCCTCGTTCACCGCCAGGTTCACCACGCGGCCCGGAGTGTCGGCGCTGATGTTGACGAGGCGCTTCGGCTGAATCTTGCCGGACGCCGACACAACGGCCTCGAGATCCCGGCTTCTGATGACCTCGGTCGTGACCACGACCGTCTTGTCACTCCTGAAGTACAGGCTCGCGGCGGTCACGGCGGCGCCGGTCGCGATCACCGCTACAGCGACGAGAGCGTTCTTCCCGGTCATCTATACTCCCGACAGCGTCGTCTTGACGGCGGCGAGGTCGAATGCGATCACCAACACGACGGCGACCGCCTGCCCGGCGACGCCGATCGACGGCCCGTGGGCGATCCTGGTTTCCATCTGGAGCACCTGCGCATCGTTCGGACGCCTGCCGAACGATTCCATCATCGTGATCGGTTGATCTAGGAACACACGCCGTCCAACCTCAGTTGACGTGAGCGTACCGACGCCGACGCCCGTCACGACGAGTACGACGGCGAGTGCGCCCAGCCACCGGGGCTGCGCTGCCACCTCTGCGTACGTCGCCCTGGGCGACGTCAAGACTCCGATCAGGCGCGCGAAAAGCCCCTTGGGCGCGGTAGTCGCCGTCCATTGAGACGCAGCCGACTCTGGCACGTGAGCCTCGAGGGGAGATACGAGCCGGAACAGAAGCGCGGTGGGAGCAAGTCCTCCCATTGTAAGACAATAT
Organism: Acidobacteriota bacterium; assembly: GCA_003222555.1. Classification (GTDB taxonomy): domain Bacteria; phylum Acidobacteriota; class Vicinamibacteria; order Vicinamibacterales; family CAVVIG01; genus JAHFUJ01. The sequence continues at coordinate 12,746 of QHWL01000048.1, forward strand.
ATACGTGGAATCCTCCCAAAGGGTTCCTGAGGGTCTGTCCGTGCAACCGGCGCCTACCGGAGCGGTGGGCTGGCCCTCGGCGTGCGAACTGCCGAATACACCACCATCCTCGGGCGAAGTCCCAGCGTCAGGAGTTCACCCCTTCTCGAAGCGCGGGCAATAGAAGACGGTCACTCCAGGGTCCATGATGGCGATTGTGTCCCGACAACCGAGTTTCTGGATTTTGAGGGACTGGAATCGCAGCTCGCGCGCGGTCAGGTTCAGGCGACCGAACGTCGGCGTGCAGCCGTCAAACTCCGTGCTTACCACTTGTGGTTTCTGTGGCGTGAGCGATCTGAAGAACGATTCGCCCCGCCTCACCGAGTGGCACAAGCGCGGGCTCAAAACCATCGAGTGACACCGTGACCGCATCGCCGACGAGCGTGTTCTCGATTTCGAAGCTTCCATCGGCTCCTGTCGTCACCGAGGTGATCAGAGTGGACCCGTTGAAGAGCTGAAGCGTGGCGCCAGGGAGCGGAAGCCCCGTCTGGTCTACCACAATCCCGTGGACCGTCTGTGCAACTGTCTCCGCAGGGATCGAGGTCAGGGCCAGCAGCGCACCGCCCAGCAGCGCCATGCGCCTCATCGTTTCTCCAGTTCAGTTGTGCCGCGAGGAGTACCATTATAGCCAGTGCCCGGCGGCTTGCCCATACACGAAGGATGTAGGACACGACCAAGCAGAAACAGGCGCAGCTCGGTGCAGTCGGCTTGGTCGAGGCGATGACGTTCGCGGCCTGCGCACCACGGTTTGAGGTTCTGCGCTCAGGGTTCCGGTGGTGTTGTTGAGACGTGCATGTAACGTTCCTTGACACTGGGAAACTTGGTGTTTACCATTCAGTCCTTCTCTCGTTCGATAAGGAGCACGACGTGGTCGGATTCGTTCCCAAGGAGATGTTTTTCACGAAGGGCGTCGGCAAGCACCGCGAGAAGCTCACTTCCTTCGAGCTCGCGCTCCGTTCTGCCGGGATCGCCGCGTGTAATCTGGTTCGCGTGTCGAGCATCTTTCCGCCCGGCTGCCGCATTCTCTCGCGCTCGGAAGGCGGCAAGCGCCTTCAGCCCGGCCAGGTCACCTTCGTCGTCATGTCCGAGGCGGCCACGCGAGAGCCGCACCGGTTGATCGCCGCCACCGTGGGTGTCGCCATTCCGCGCGACCGCGAGCTGTACGGCTACCTGTCGGAGCACCACAGCTTCGGCGAGAGCGAAGACATCGCGGGGGATTACGCGGAGGAGCTGGCGGCCGAAATGCTGGCGACGACCCTCGGGCTCGAGTTCGATCCCGACAAGAGCTGGGACGAGAAGAAAGAGGTCTACCGGCTGTCGAACCAGATCGTGCGCACGCAGAACGTCACCCAGACGGCCGTCGGCGACAAAAAGGGACTGTGGACTACGGTCGTCGCCGCGGCGGTGCTCGTCGGTTAGCCAAAACGCTTCGCTCGTATCTCCGATCTACCACAAAGGACGCGAAGGACACTAACGTAAGGCTCTTATGACAAGAGCCTTAGTGTTTTTGGTGTCCTTTGTGGTGGTGTCAGCCCCGATAACTGCCCGCGCTCAGCGCTATGAAGACATCGGCGTTCGCGCGCAGGGGATGGCCGGCGCGTTTGTCGCCGTCGCCGATGATGCCACGGCAACCTGGTGGAACCCGGCAGGCCTGGCCACGGGCGCCTTTTTCAGCGGCGTCGTCGAGTACGACAGCCTCCAGGAGCCTCGGAAAGGCGGCGACATTGGCGCGCCGCCGCCCGATCGGAGGTCGCATGCAGGCGGAGTCGCGGTGGCGTTTCCAGCCCTCGGTCTGAGCTATTACCGCCTTAATATCAGCGAAATACGGCCGCCGCGCTCTACTGCGGCGGGCTCCCCCGGCCGACAAGATCAAGGAGTCGGCCCAGGTGTGTCTTCTCTCGAGATAAGCCAGTTGGGAGCCTCGATTGGGCAGTCGTTGGGAGATCACTTGGTGATCGCTTCGACGCTGAAGCTGCTCCGGGCGCAATCGGAGACTCGCGGCGATATCGATGTTGGCGCGATGGCAGTGTTCGGCGCCGCCCGGTTCGGCTTGGCGGTGCGAAACGTCACCGCTCCTGAGGTTGGCGACGGCGCGGCAGCGGTCGTGTTGGCTCGCCAGGCACGCGCCGGCGTCTCGCTGGCGGCTGCCGGGATCGGCCGCGCCGAGGGCGTGACCGTAGCGTTCGACGCCGATCTCACCAAGACGACGACGGCGGTCGGTGACGAACGACATGTGTCCGGCGGCATTGAAGCCTGGATGCTCAGGCGGCGGATCGGCCTGCGCGGAGGCTTGAGCGCGAACACGGCCGGGGATGCCCGGCCAGTGGTCGCCGGCGGGGCCAGCCTTGCGTTGCGTTCGGGGATGTATGTGGACGGTGAGGCGACGGTTGGGACGGATCAGGCGCGGCGCGGCTGGGGACTTGGCCTCAGAGTGACGTTTTAGGTCAATCAATTGACATTAATTGTCAAGTACGTGTAGCTTGTAAGGTTCAATGCCCGTCCGTATTGGCGAACTCCTCCTCAAGGAGAAGCGGATCACCCCTGAGCAATTGCAGCAGGCCTTGGCCCATCAAAAGGCCAATGGGGGGAAGCTCGGCTTCAACCTGGTCAAGATGGGGTTCGTCAAAGACGAGGAGATCACGGCACTGCTCAGCAAGCAGTACGGGGTGCCCTCGATCAACCTCACGCAATTTGAGATCGATCCCGCCGTCATCAAGCTGATTCCGTCCGATACCGCGCAGAAGTACCAGATTGTCCCGCTCAGCCGCGCGGGCGCGACCCTCACCATTGCGATGACGGATCCGACCAACGTCTTCGCGATGGACGACATCAAGTTCATGACCGGCTACAACGTCGAGCCGGTGGTCGCGTCGGAAACGGCGGTCGTCGAAGCCATTCAGCGCTACTACCCGGTAGCCGCGAAGGGTGTCGCTTCCAAAGGCGGAGGCGCCGGCGGAGGCGGAGGCGGAAGCACGGGCGAGAGCGCGCTCGACCTCGCGACCCGCGGCCTCGAGGAAATGCAGACCCTCGACGCTGGCGACGTCGAGGTGCTCGAAGACCTCGAGGAGATCGACGCCAACACGCTGGCCAAGCAGGGTGAAGAAGCGCCCGTGGTCCGGCTGGTCAACGTCGTCTTGATGTCGGCGATCCAGAAGGGGGCGAGCGATATTCACATCGAGCCATACGAGAAGGAGGTGCGCATCCGGTACCGCGTCGCGCGGATTCTCTAGAACGGCATGACTCCCGCGCTGAAATTCCGCGACGCCATCTCATCGCGCCTGAAGATCATGGCGAAGCTCGATATCGCGGAGAAACGGCTGCCTCAGGACGGCCGCATCAAGATCCGGTTCAGCGACAACGGCACGCAGAAGGAGATCGACTTCCGTGTCTCTGTCCTGCCGACGCTTTTCGGCGAAAAGATCGTCATGCGTCTGCTCGACAAAGACAAGCTGATGCTCGACATGACGAAGCTCGGCTTCGAGCAGGAGTCGCTCACCAAGTTCGAGGTGGCGATCGAGCGACCGTGGGGCATGGTGCTCGTGACGGGACCGACCGGCAGCGGCAAGACCAACACGCTTTATTCGGCGATCTCGCGCATCAACACGGTGGAAACCAACATCATGACCGCCGAGGACCCGGTCGAATTCAACCTCGTGGGCGTCAATCAGGTGCAGGTCCGGGAAAACATCGGCCTCAATTTCGCCGCGGCCCTTCGATCGTTTCTGCGGCAGGATCCCAACATCATCCTGGTCGGCGAAATCCGCGACTTCGAGACCGCGGAGATTGCGGTCAAGGCGGCGCTGACGGGCCATCTCGTGCTTTCGACGCTGCACACCAACGACGCGCCCAGCACGGTGAACCGGTTGATGAACATGGGCATCGAGCCGTTTCTGGTCGCCAGCTCGGTGCATCTGATTTGCGCCCAGCGCCTCGTTCGGCGGGTCTGCTCCAACTGCAAGGAGCCCAGCCCGCTGCCGGCGGCGGCGCTCATCCAGGCTGGATTCACCCCGGAGGACGCCAACAGCGTGACGCCTTTCAAAGGGAAGGGCTGCGAGAAGTGCAACCAGACCGGCTACAAGGGGCGCGTCGGCTTGTACGAGGTGATGGAGATTGCCGAGGAACTGCGCGAGCTGATTCTGGTCGGTGCGTCCGGCCTCGAGCTCCGCCGCAAGGCGGTCGATGAAGGGATGATCACACTGCGCCAGAGCGGCTTGCGAAAAGTGAAAATCGGCGTCACGACAGTCGAAGAGGTAGTGCGAGAGACAGTGAAATAGTCCAAGGACGACCAAGGACCAAGGACGACCAAGGACCAAAGGACGACCAAGGACCAAAGGACGGACCAAGGACCAAGGACCAAGGACCAAGGACAAAGGACCAATATGGCCACATTGCCCGATCTCTTGAAGATGACGGTCGAGTTGAACGGCTCCGACCTTCATATCGCCACGAATACACCGCCCCAGGTGCGCGTCCACGGAAAGCTGCAACGACTCCAGCAGCCCGAGCTCACGCCGTCGGAAACCAAGAATCTCGTCTACAGCGTCCTCACCGATACGCAGAAAAAGCGCTTCGAAGAGACGATGGAGCTCGACTTCTCGTTCGGGATCCGCGGCCTCGCGCGCTTCCGCTGCAACGTCTTCACCCAGCGCGGCGCGGTGGGGGCCGTTTATCGGTTGATCTCGGAGAAGATCCGCACCGTGGGCGAGCTCGGCCTGCCGCCGGTGCTGTCCACGCTGGCCGATCGGCCGCGCGGCCTCGTGCTGGTCACCGGCCCCACCGGCAGCGGCAAGTCGACGACGCTTGCGGCGATGCTCGACAAGATCAATTCGGAGCGGTACGAGCACATCCTGACGATCGAGGATCCGATCGAGTACATCCACCAGCACAAGAACTGCCTCGTCAACCAACGCGAGGTGCTCAGCGACACGGCGAGTTTCTCGGCCGCGCTTCGTGCGGCGCTGCGCGAGGACCCCGACATCGTCCTCATCGGCGAAATGCGCGACCTGGAAACGGTCGAAGCGGCGTTGAAGATCGCCGAGACCGGCCACTTGACGTTCGGCACGCTGCATACCAACTCGGCGGCGCAGACCATCAACCGCATCATCGACATCTTTCCGGCGGGCCAGCAGTCGCAGATTCGGACGCAGTTGTCGCTCGTGCTCGAAGGGATCGTCTGTCAGGCGCTCTTGCCCCGTGCCGACGGCAAGGGGCGCGTGGTGTCGCTCGAGATCCTCGTCCCCAACCCCGCAATCCGCAACCTGATTCGGGACGACAAGATCCATCAGATTTACGGCGCAATGCAGACCGGGCAAGAGAAACTCGGGATGCAGACGGCGAACCAGTCGCTGGCCAGCCTCCATTTGAAGCGGCTGATCACGCTCGACGTGGCGCTGGGCGCCTCGTCGAACAAGGACGAGTTGCAGGACATGATCAGTCGCGGCGTCGGCGTCGTGGCTGGCGCGGGGATGGGCCGCACCCCGGGAACGGTGCCGAGTAGAAGTTAGAAGTTAGAAGGTAGAAGGTAGAAGGTAGAAGGTAGAAGGTAGAAGGTAGAAGTCAGGGGACAACATGCCGACATTCGCCTATTCGGGCCGCACGCGCGGCGGTGAGACGGTCAGCGGCGAGCGGGCCGCCGACACGATGGACGCGGCGGTCGCCGCGCTGAGGCGCGATTCGATCCTCGTGACGCGGATCACGCCCGCCAAGGCGAAAGCCGAGGCGGCGGCCGCGGCCAAGAAGGGGAACACGAACAAGAAGGTCTCCCCGAAGAACCTGGCGGTCTTCGTGCGACAGTTCTCCGTGATGATCGACGCCGGGCTGCCGCTCGTCCAATGCCTCGATATCCTCGGCAACCAGGAGGAAGACAAGAACTTCGCCGAAGTGATCCTCCAGACGCGGACCCTCGTCGAAGGCGGCGCCGCGCTGGCGGACGCGATGCGCAGGTTTCCCAAAGCCTTCGACCCGCTCTTCACGAACATGATTGCCGCGGGCGAAGCGGGCGGTATTCTCGACACGATCTTGAAGCGGCTGGCGACCTACATCGAGAAGGCCGTCAAGCTGAAGGGCCAGGTCCAGTCCGCGATGATTTACCCGATCGCGGTCATCTGCATCGCCGGCATTGTCGTCGGCGTGATTCTGTGGAAGGTGATTCCCACCTTCGCGGCGATGTTCGCCGGCCTCGGCGCCGATCTGCCGCTGCCGACGCGAATCGTCATTGCGCTCAGCGACAACCTGGTGAAGTTCATGCCGTTCGTCATCCCCGGATTCTTTGCGGCGGGGTACGGATTCAAGCAGTATTACGGGACCTCCGGCGGGCGGCGGACGATCGACAGCGTCGTGCTCAAGATGCCCGTGCTCGGCATGCTGATGCGCAAGATCGCCGTCGCGCGGTTCTGCCGCACGCTCTCGACGCTCATCAGCTCCGGCGTGCCGATCCTCGACGGGCTCGAGATCACGGCGAAAACCTCGGGCAACGCCATCGTCGAGGACGCCATCATGCTCACGCGCAAGAGCATCGAACGCGGCGAGACCATCGCGGTGCCGCTGAAGGAAACGGCCGTGTTCCCGCCGATGGTGACGCAGATGATCGGCGTAGGTGAGGCGACCGGCGCGCTCGACGCCATGCTCGCGAAAATCGCGGACTTCTACGAAGAGGAAGTCGATGTCGCGGTGGCCGGCCTCCTCACGCTGCTCGAACCGATCATGATTGCGCTCCTCGGCGGCGTAGTCGGCGGCATCGTCATCGCGATGTACATGCCGATCTTCGACATGATCAGCAAGTTGACATAAATGCGAAGCTCTACCACGGAGGTCACGGAGCGGAACCACTCGAACAGAGGTCACGGATTCCTATGCATCTTGCTTCCGTGTCCTCCGTTTGCTCTCCGTGTCCTCCGTGGTAGCGCCTTTCTCTCTCGCGCTTTTCTCTGGGTCGGATGGCTCATCGCCATCCGGGCCGTCATCAGCACGCTGTTGCTGGGGACGGCGACGTTCGCGCAAATCACCGCGCCCGGCTCGTTTCAGGTCGACCCCTTCTTCTTCCTGATCGGCTTGACCTATGCGCTGACGATCAGCTACGCCGCGGCGTTGCGCCTGGTGGATCGGTACCGCTGGCTTGTCGACGTGCAGCTGGGCGGCGACGCGCTGATTGTCTCGGCCTTCATCTATTTCACTGGTGGCATCACCAGCTACTTCTCGTCGCTGTACGTCCTGCCGATCGTCGCCGCCAGCACTTTGCAGGGCCGCCTCGGAGGGCTGCTCGTGGCGACGCTCAGCGCGATCCTGTACGGCGGCCTCGTCCTCGCGCAGTACCTCACTGCGGCGGGGCTGCTGCACGATCCTTGGCTCGTCATCTCGGCCCTGGCGCTGCCGGCGCGGTCGGTCGCCGAGTATACCTACGCGCTGAACGCCTTCGGATTCTTTGCCGTCGCCTGGCTGAGCGGATCGCTCGCCGAAAGCCTGCGATCGACCGGGGTCAAGCTTGCGCAGGCGTCGAGCGACATCGCGGACCTGCAGGCGCTCAACCAACACGTCATCGACAGCCTGCCGAGCGGCCTGGCCACCACTGACAACACACTACGAATCCTGACCTTCAATCGCGCGGCCGAGATGATTACCGGACTGGTGGTCCGGTCGGTGGTCGGCCGCCCGATCGACGAGGTGCTCCAGCTGCCGACGGAAATGCTCGAAGTGGTCAGCGCCGATTTGCGCGGCGCGCGGGCGCGCCGCATCGAGTTCCAGTATCGGCGTGAGACCACCGGCGTGCGAATCGAGATCGGGTTGAGCGCGGCCTACCTCGAGACACCCGGAGGGCGAGCCGGTTATCTCTTCACCTTTCAAGACGTCACCGACATCAAGAAGCTCGAGCGCGACGCTCGTCTGCAGTCGCGGCTTGCCGCGGTGGGTGAGATGGCCGCCGGGATCGCCCACGAAATCCGCAATCCGCTGGCGTCGATGTCGGGCTCGATCCAGATCCTTCGGCAGGAGCTTCCCCTCAGCGTCGAGCAGGGCCAGCTCATGGACATCGTGCTGCGCGAGTCCGAGCGGCTCAATACGACCATTCGTTCGTTTCTGGCCTACGCCCGGCCGCACCGGTTCGCGATCGCCCGCTTCGACCTCCGGCGCGCGCTGAACGACACGGCGCTCCTGCTTCGAAACAGCGTTGAAGTCTGCGAGGGCCACGTCATCGACGTCGTCGTCCCGGAGACCGAGCTCTGGTACGAGGCCGACGAAGGGCAGATCAAGCAGATCGTGTGGAACCTCGCCACCAACGGACTGCGCGCCATGCCCGAAGGCGGGCGGTTGCGGCTTCTGGCCGCGATGGAGGCCTCGTCTGAAGGCGTCGTGATTACCGTTCGGGACGAGGGCGTTGGCATTCCGTCCGAGGAGCTCGACGGCTTGTTCCAGCCCTTTCACGGGCGCTTCGCCAAGGGCAGCGGCCTCGGCCTCGCCATCGTCCACCGCATCGTCACCGATTACAACGGAGAAATTCAGGTCAGCTCGCAGCCGGAGCATGGCACCACGGTCTCGGTGCGGCTCCCGGCGCGCGCTGTGGTGTCAACATGACCGCTACCGCGACTGAACCGGCGATCGACACACGTCCGGCCCGGATCCTCGTCGTCGACGATGAGCGATCGATGAGGGAGCTGCTGGCCATCGTCCTCCGGCGTGAAGGGTACGAGGTACTGCTCGCCGAAAACGGACGCGCGGCCATCGAGACGCTCGAGCGGGAGCCAGTCGACATTCTGATCTCGGACATCAAGATGCCGGACCTGAGCGGCGTCGAAGTGCTGCGCGCGGCCAAGCAGATCGACAAGAACATCCTGGGGATCATGATTACCGCGTTCGCGTCGACCGAAACCGCGGTCGAGGCGATGCGCCTGGGCGCCTGCGACTATCTGAGCAAGCCCTTCGATGTCGATCTCCTGCGGATGAAGGTCCGCGAGAAGATCGAGAATCGCCATCTGCGGCAGGAGAACGTGCTGCTGAAGCGGACCCTGGGCCTCACGCATCAGTTTGCGAACATCATCGGCCGCAGCGAAACCATGCTCGACGTGTTCAAGATGATCGAGACCGTCGCCCGCACCAACAGCACGATTTTGCTCACGGGGGAGTCGGGCACGGGCAAGGGGCTCGTGGCGCAGGCGATCCATTTCCACTCGCTCCGGCGCGATCGGCCGCTCGTCGCCGTCAACTGCGGCGCGATGCCCGAGGCGCTGCTCGAATCCGAGCTGTTCGGACACATGCGCGGGTCGTTTACCGGCGCCGACGCGAACAAGAAAGGGCTGATCGAAGTCGCCGAGCGCGGCAGCGTCTTCCTCGACGAGATCGGCGAGATGAGCGCCGTGATGCAGGTGAAGCTGCTGCGCGTCCTGCAGGAGCGAAAGTTCCGGCGTGTCGGCGGGCTCGAGGAGATGCAGGCCGATATCCGCGTAATCGCCGCGACGAACCAGGATCTGGCCGGCCGCGTCGCGGATGGCCGGTTCCGGGAAGACCTCTTCTACCGCATCAACGTGATTCCGATCGCGCTGCCGCCGCTGCGCGAGCGACGCGAAGACATCCCGCTGCTCGCCGACCACTTTCTGGCGAAGTACAGCGAGCAGATGGGGAAGCACGTCACCAGCATCTCTCAAGATGCCCTGCAGTTCATGCTCCGCTATGACTGGCCGGGCAACATTCGCGAGCTCGAGAACACGATCGAGCGCGCGGTGGCGCTCGAATCGACGCCGGTGGTCTTGCCTGAGAGCCTGCCGCCAGCCATCCGCGGCGACAGCCCCCGGGGCGCCGGCCAGTCGACCGACGGGCTGCCCGACTCCGGCTTCGATCTCGAGGCACACGTCAAAGAGATTGAGCGCGGCTATATCGCCGAAGCGCTCAAGCGAGCCGGCGGCGTTCAGGTGAGGGCGGCGGAGCTACTGGGCATGAGCTTCCGGTCCTTTCGGTACTACGTCAAGAAATACAACCTGCGGTGACATTCCGTGTCGGTCCTGTTTGACGGAAATTGTCAGCTCGGGCGTCGTTTCAAGGCGTTTCCGTGTGATGCGAACATGTAAGTACAAGTACGATAAGTGTTTATGCCATTGAAGAGCTCTGGCATGCCGGTTGCTCAATAGCTCAGCACGCACATCCGATGGACAC
>QHWL01000049.1:0-9920 GCA_003222555.1 Acidobacteriota bacterium
GGTCAGTGACGGCGCGGGAGATTCTGGAGGCGATCGGAGTGGCGGTCGGACGGCCTGCGCGGCTGATTCGGGTGCCGAATGCGCTCGCGCTGGTGGCGGCTGCCGCGGGCGACCTCGCCAGCCGGATGACAGGCCGGCCGCTGCCGCTCAATTGGTGGCGCTACTGCGAGTTGTCGGCGGAGGGGTTCGTGTGCCGCTTGGACCGGCTGCGCGACCGCCTCGGCGTCGTCGCGGCGATCGATCTGGAAGCCGGCATGCGCGAGACGGCTGAGTGGTACCGGCACGAGGGGTGGCTGAAGTAGCGTAGGTCTTACTACGACAGCGCGACGGGCGTGACGCCGAGCTCCGCGCCGACCCGGCCGAAGATGTTGAGCGCGCGCGTAAGGTGTTCGGGCGTATGCGCGGCCGAGCAGCTCGCACGAAGGACACATTCGTCCTGCGGACACCCGGGCGGCACGATCAGGTTCACGTAAAGGCCCTCGGTGAGCAACCCCTGCCACAGCGCGATCGTCCGCTCTTCGTCGCCGGTGAGAATCGGCACGATGGGCGATTCGGTCGACCCGATCTCGTAGCCGCGTTCCTGCAACCCCTGGCGCAGCCGCCGGATGTTGGCCCAGAGCTGATCGCGCAAGCCGGGTTCCCGCCGAACGACGCGCACCGCGGCTCGCACGCTGGCAATGTTGGAGGGCGATCCCGACGCGGTGAACACGTACGCCCGCGCGAGGAAGTGCAGCGCACCGAGCTCGGGGTGATCGGACACGCACACACCGCCGATGCCGGCCAGCGACTTCGAGAACGTTCCGATGACGAAGTCCACGTGCTCGAGAACCCCTTGCGCTTCCGCGCAGCCCAACCCGTTCGGGCCGTACGTCCCGAGCGAATGGGCTTCGTCCACGAGCACATACGCCCCATTCGCGCGGCAGACGTCGACAATCGCTTTGAGGGGCGCCACATCGCCGCGGATCGAATACAGCCCTTCGACGACAACGAGACGATTGCGCGGGCCGCGTGGCAGCCGCTCCAGCTTCTTTCGCAGGCTTTCGGGCGAATTGTGCCGAAAGCCGACAACCTGCGACGCCGTCTGCCGCGTCGCATCGTAGATGCTGGCGTGGCTGTCGCTGTCAATCAGGATGACGTCATCGGGCCCGCACAGTGCGCCAATGAGCGACAGATTGGCCTGGTAGCCGGTGCTGAAAATGATGGCGTGACGCTTCCCGAACCAGTCGGCGAGGTCCCGTTCGAGCTGCTCGTGCAGGCCCAACGTCCCATTGGCCGTTCGCGAACCGGTCGTCCCCGTGCCGTACTCCGCAACCGCATCGCGTGCCGCGGCGACGACGTCGGGATGCAGCGTCAGGCCGAGATAGTTGTTCGACCCGAACATCAACGTGGGGCGGCCGTTGACGACCACCTCGCACGGACCGAGCACCCGCTCGATGACCGTCGCGCCGGGCGCCGGTCCGGGCTCGAACTTCGCGCGCCGCGCCTTGATCGACCGCAGCTTCTCCAGCAGGTCCATCTGTTCTCCGCTCACGCGGGCAGCTCCGCTTGATCGACCGGCTCCGCCGTCAGCAGATCGCCGCACTCGTAGCGGGTCTTGATTGCCGCGCGCTGCAGCTTGCCGCTCGTCGTCCGTCCCACGGTGCCGCTCGGCACCAGCACGACCTCGTCGACGTACAGGCCGTGGAGATCCACGATACGCCGGCGAATCGCGTCACGGAGCACGCCAGGCGCCACGCTCCCGCCCCGCTCGACCACGATCACCACGCGATCGGGTCCGCCGCTCTGGGCCGTCCCGAACGCGACGGCGCGCCCGCGCCTCACGCCGGGCAAATCGTCGACGCCCCACTCCAAATCCTGGGGGTGGTACTTGCGTCCGTTCACGATGATGACGTCCTTGGCCCGGCCGCAGACAAACAGCTCGCCGCCCGAGAGATATCCGAGATCGCCGGTGTGAAGCCACCCCTGACGGACCGTGCGCCGGGTGAGATCATCGTCCCTATAGTAGCCCAGCATCACCGAGGGACCGGTTAACGTAATCTCGCCGACGTGGCGTTCGCTCAGCTCGCGTCCGCGCTCGTCGACGATCCGGATCTGGTGACCGGGCAGCGGCAGACCGCAGCTCACCAGCGTCGCCGCCGGTTGGTCGTCGCCCTCCAGCGGAATCACGACGCGCCGTTCGTTCAAATCGTCGGCGTGAACCTGTTCCACCCGCGGCCGGCGGTCGCGCGGCGAGAAGGTCGCCGCGAGCACGTGTTCGGCAAGCCCGTAGCTGGGCAGCAGACTCGTCTCGCGGAAGCCGACTGGCCGGAACTTCTCGGCGAACGCCGCGAGGGTCGGCGCGTGGATTGGCTCGGCCCCACAGCCGGCCACACGCCAGCACGAGAGATCCACGCCCTCGACATCGCAATCCTTGATGCGCCGCACGCAGAGGTCGTACGCGAAATTAGGCGCGAAGCTGATCGTTGCCCGATACCGCGAGATTGCGCGCAGCCATTCCGCCGGACGCTTCACGAATGCCTGCGGCGTCAGCAGGAAGACCGGCCGCGCGCAATAGATCGGACCGAGCGCCATCCCGACCAGTCCCATGTCGTGGTGGAGCGGCAGCCAGCTGACTGCCGCGTCCTCTGCCGACAACGCCAAACCACTGGCGCCGTTGATGGCGTCGATGTTCGCCGAAAGGTTGCGATGCGTCAGCGCGACGCCTTTGGGCGCCGAGGTCGACCCCGACGTGAACTGTACGAAGGCGAGATCGTCGAGCGACGGCGCGTGGTCGGGTTCTCGAGGAGGCGCGTCCAGCTGTTCGCGCGAAAGGACGAAGCGAAGGTCGGGGCACACCGGACGCATCTTTTCGAACCCGGCCACGAGCCCGTTGCTCGTCACGACCGCGCGCGCGCCGGCGGTTCGAAGAATGCGAGCCGTGAGCTCGAGATACCGCGGCAGATCGCTCGTCGTGGCCGGCGGGTAGAGCGACGCCGGCACAACGCCGGAGATCGACGCGCCCAGCAGCGTCGTCAGGAACTGTTCCGCGCCGTTGACGACGATGGCCACGAGATCGCCGCGCCGGAGCCCCGCTTCGCGAAGCGCGCACGCGACACCGAGCGACGCTTGGCGGATCTCGGCATAGGATCGCCGGACCTCGAGGCCCCCGGCGACAAACCCGTAGCCCGCCTCGGTATATGCGGCCTCGGCAAGCGCTTCGGGCAGCGTCCGCGGAGTCGCCATCAGGCGCTCGACCGATCCTCGACGAGCGCCGCGACCTGCGCCACGACCTGCGCCACGGTGCGCGTCGCCGGCACGTCGTTGAGTGGGATGGAAATGTCGAAGCGATCCTCGAGCTCGGCGATGACCTCGAGCACCTGAAGCGAATCGAACCCGAGATCGGTGACCAGATCGCTCCGGAGCATCGGCTCGATCGGGCGGCGGCTGACATTCTTGAGCACGTCGATCACGCCTTCTTCAATCTGCGTCGAGGCGGGCTGAGGCATGGGCGGCGGTAAGAATAGCATCAAGTTTATTAGGAAACGATAAGTCCGGCACGATAAACCGGTATGATCGGCACGCCGTCGGTAAGGCAAGGCGCTACCACCGAGGTCACGGAGGCGAACCGCGATAACGGAGGTCACGGTTCCAAAAAAGGCCGGTTTATCTGTCTCCTCCGTTTGTCTCCGTGCACTCCGTGGTAGCGCTTTGATGGGGGATGCACGTTTTCCGAGAGGCGATGGGAAGGCCCCAAATGGCCAACGACATCGAGGGCAAGGTCATCGACCTCATCGCGCGCAAAAAGAAGCTGGACCCGGCGACCGTCACGCTCGACTCGACGTTCGAGCGGCTTGGCATCGACTCGCTCGACGCCGCCGACCTTCTCTTCACTTTCGAAGACGACTTCGGGATCGTCGTGCCGGACGAGGTCGCAGCGTCGATGAAGAGCGTGGGGCAGGTCGTTGACGGCCTCCGCCGATTGCTCGCAACGCGCGCTGAGGCCGACTGAGGTGCGCCGCGTCGCCGTCACCGGCCTTGGCGCCGTGTCGGCTCTCGGCGTCGGCGTGCAGGCATTCTGGGACGGGCTCGTCGCCGGCCGCAGCGGCGTCAGGCGGATTGCGCAATTCGATCCGTCGGCGTACCTCGTCCAGGCCGCGGCCGAAGTGCCGGAATTCGAGCCAGGCGAGCACTTCGACGCCGCGCAGTCCGACCTGCTCGACCGTTTCGCGCAGTTCGCGCTCGTGGCGGCTGGCGAAGCCTGCCGGGCCGCCGGGCTCGAGCTGACCGACGCCGACCGCAGCCGGGCGGGCGTCGCCATCGGCAGCGGCATGGGCGGCGTGGTCACGCAGGACGACCGCTACCACAAGCTGTACGCCGAAGGCACCACGCGCCTGCATCCGTTCAGCATTCCGCGAATCATGAACAATGCAGCGGCCGCCCAGGTGAGCATGCGCTGGGGCCTCGGCGGACCGACGCTGTCGCTGGCGACGGCGTGTGCGGCTGCAGCGCATGCCATCGGCGAAGCGGCGGAGATAATCCGAGCGGACCGCGCCGACGTCATGATCGCCGGTGGCGCCGAGGCGCCCATCGCCCCCGGCGTTTTGCGGTGCTGGGAGGCGATGCGGGTGCTCGCCCCCGCCTCCGGCGGCGACCCCTCGCGCGTGTGCCGCCCGTTCAGCCGCGATCGACTCGGCATGGTCCTCGGCGAAGGCGCGGGCATCGTCGTCCTGGAGTCGTGGGACCGAGCGACGGCGCGCGGAGCGCCGATTCTGGCGGAGCTCGCCGGGTACGCGGCGACCTCCGACGCGGCACACATCACGCAGCCCGGCGTCGAGGCACCCGCGCGCGCGCTTGCGATCGCCCTCGACCAGGCGCGCCTCGCACCGCCGGACGTCGATTACGTCAACGCCCACGGAACCGCGACCCGCCTCAACGACTCGACCGAGACCGCGATCATCAAACGCGCCTTCGGCCCGGCCGCTCGGCGGCTCGCGATCAGCTCCACCAAAGCCGCGCACGGGCACGCGATGGGCGCCTCCGCAGCGCTCGAGCTCATCGCGACCGTGCTCGCGATCCGCAACGGCGTCGTCCCACCAACGCTCAACTACACCCAACTCGATCCTGAATGCGATCTGGACTACGTGCCCAACAACGCGCGGGAGATGCCGGTCCGCGCGGCGGTTTCCAACTCCTTTGCGTTCGGCGGCCTGAACGCGGTGCTGGTCGTCCGCGCCGCGTAAGGATTCGTCCTGAGCCCGCCCATTTGGGCGATGGCGGCGTCCGGCGGATTTGTCACAATCGCGCTGGAGGGTTTAGCAACCATGACCTCGGATGTCGACCTCGCCACGATGTCGGAACAACTTGCCAACGCTGTCGCCTCTATCTCGCCGTCGGTCGTGCAGGTACTCGGACGGCGCCGCCCCGCCAGCGGCGTCGTGTACGCGGACGACGTCGTGTTGACAACGGCGCGGGCGCTCGGACGCGAAGACCGTCTCGGTGTGCGGACCGACGATGGGCGCGCGCTCGACGCCGAGCTGGCCGGGTGGGATCCCGCGACCGGACTGGCCATCTTGCGGACGAAAGAGTTGAACTCGCCGCCCGGCGCTGTCGCGGCGACGCCTGCACGCGTTGGTCATTTTGCCCTCGCGGTCGCCCGTTCGTGGAGCAACGCGGTGACGGCAAGCGCCGGGATCGTGTCCGTCATCGGCGGACCGCTGCCGACGGGGCCCGGCCGCGCGATCGATCAGGTTATTCGGACGACGGCCCCGATGCACGACGGCTTTGCGGGGGGTGCCTTCATCGACACCGGCGGCCGCATCGTCGGCATCGCTACCGCCGCATCCATTCGCGGCCTGGGCGTGGTCATTCCGGCGTCGATTGCGTGGAAGACCGCGGCGACGGTGCTGGAACACGGCCGGTTGAAGCGTGGCTACCTGGGCCTGGCCGGACAGCCCGTGCGCCTCACAGATCGCCAGCGCGTCGCTGGTCGACCCGAGCACGCATTGCTTGTCGTCGGCGTCACGTCCGGCAGCCCGGCCGACCGAGCGGGCGTCCTGGTCGGGGACGCGGTTCTGGAATTCGACGGACACCCGGTAGAATCGCCGGAGGGTTTGCTGGAGCTGCTCTTCGGCGATCGTGCCGGTCAGGCGGTGCCACTGCGGGTACTGCGCGGCGGTGAGATGCTCGACCTCTCGGTGACCGTGGGCGAGCGTCTCGCGCACTGAAACAGTGCGGATCGTGAAACGACGTTCGAACGCAGAGTTCGGCGAGCTCGCGGAGAGTCGCTCTCAAGAGAGACGTGTGGCACAGGCCTTCAGAGCGTGTGAAGAAACGAAGGCGGAAGCCCCGCGCCACGTTTTCCAGCAGCCTGCTCGCCGGAGGATTTTCACTGCGGTCTCTGCGGCCTCCGCGTTGACGTGAATTCTTTGCGGATGCGTGTCGTTCTGGTGGGCTCGGTGAGCGATTGCGCCCGCCTGCGGGCGAGGCTGGCCGGGACGTCGGTTGAAATAGTCGGCGAGAAGCGGACATTCGCCGCCGCGCGAGCGGCCGGCATCGAGGCGGACGCGTTCATGCTCGCCGCGGAATCGGAAGTGGGTGACAGCCTCGAGCCCGAGCGACCGCGGCCACGCGTGAGGTTCCGGCCGCAATGGGAGGCGTTGGACGTCACGGACAACGTAAGAGAAGAAGCGCTGACGCCGCGCGAAATCCAAGTGCTGGAACTCGTGGCCGAGGGCCTTTCGAACAAGGGAATCGCGGCGCGTCTCGACATCAGCGATCAAACCGTCAAGTTCCACGTGTCGTCGATCTGCGGCAAGCTCGGCGCGGCCAACCGTACTGACGCCGTTCGCCGTGCCCTCCGGCGCGGCCTCATCACCCTCTAAGACCACGTATAATTTAACGATGATCGACAGGATGGGCCGCGACCCCCGAGAAGCTCGGAGTCCCCGGGCTCTGCGCCCGTCGCCGTTCGTTCTGGTCGCCGTGCTCACCTGCGGGGCCGTCTCGCAAGCGCAGATCGATCCGAGAAACGCGCTGCTCGAGCGTGCGGGTTGGGACGCGCTCGTGGCCGGACAGCCGCACGCCGCGGCGGAGTCATTTCGCGAAGCCATCGCCAGCGATCCCAAGAATCCGCGGCTCCATCTCGGCGCCGGCACCGCCGCCTATCTCGAGCGCCGCGACGCCGAGGCCAAGGAGGCGCTCGATTACGCGCTCATGTTGGATCCGCGAATGACGCGCGCCCGTGCGCTCCTCGGCCAGGTACTACACAGGAGCGGGGATCTCCTCGGAGCCATCCGCGCGTACGAGACGCTGACGGCCGAGGCGACCGACGACAAGGAGGCGCTCGCGGTGCTCGATCGATGGCACCGCGAAGCCGCGCTCGCTGCCAAGGCGCTCGACTCGCTCGAACGCGCCTATTGGCGCATCGGCGACACCCTGGGCACGTACCCCGCCGAGCCGATCGCGGTCGTGCTCTACACAGGCGAGCAGTTCAGGGACATTACGCGATCGCCGCCGTGGGCGGCCGGCGCCTACGACGGAACGATCCGGGTACCGATGCGCGGAGCGCTCGACAACGAAAAGGAGCTGGACCGCGTCCTGGCCCACGAGTTCACCCATGCCTTGGTCCGCACGCTCGCGGCGCACGGGGTGCCGACGTGGCTCAATGAGGGGTTGGCGACGGCCCTCGAATCGGGCGATCTCAGATGGGCGGAGCGGCAACTGCGCCAGGCGCCCGCCCCGGTGTCGCTCGCCTCGCTCCTGGCCTCGTTCGGTCGTTTCAGCGGCGACCAGGCCCAGCTCGCCTACGCCACGAGCGCGATGGCCGTGCGTGTCATCCTGGAAGAAGCGGGCGGTTTCGCTGTGGCGAACCTGCTTCGCGATCTCGGCGACGACGTCGACTTCGACGCCGCGTTCGCGCATCGTGCCGTAGCGCACTGCCGTCGTCCCCGAGGCGCGCGTCGCGGTCATGCCGCCAATCGTGCAGTCGGCGCCCGGATCGACTGAGAACATCAGCCCCTTATTGCGAAGCGCCTTGTGGAGCTGGAGCCGGGTGACGCCCGCTTCGACCGTCGCATCGAGATCTTCGGCGCTGACGCGGAGAATCCGGTTCACTTCAGGCGGACCGTGCAGTGACAGAAGAGCCAGCTCCCTACAGTGAACCGGCACGCCGGTTGTCATCCACAGCCGCGGCACCATACACTGAGCGAGATGTCACAATTGGGACCGGCCGTCGGTGCGAGGTCGATTGACGCCGCCATTACCGAGCTCAAGGCGCTGCTCGGCGCGCGGGTCA
The DNA here is from genome assembly GCA_003222555.1 of Acidobacteriota bacterium. GTDB lineage: Bacteria > Acidobacteriota > Vicinamibacteria > Vicinamibacterales > CAVVIG01 > JAHFUJ01. The sequence continues at coordinate 8,273 of QHWL01000049.1, forward strand.
ACGACAGCGCCGCCGTCCGCGAGCACCATAGCCACGGCGAGTCGTACCATGTTCCCGCCCCGCCCGACGTCGTTTGTTTCCCACACACGACCGAAGAAGTGGCCGGTATCCTGAAGCTCAGCGCGAAATATCAGGTCCCGATCGTGCCGTTTGGCGCGGGCACGTCGCTCGAGGGGCACGTGCACGCTATCAAGGGCGGCATCTCGATCGATCTTCGGGAGATGAACCGGATTCTCCGCGTCAGCGCCGAAGATCTCGATGCGACGGTCGAAGCGGGCGTCACCCGGCTCCAGCTCCACAAGGCGCTTCGCAATAAGGGGCTGATGTTCTCAGTCGATCCGGGCGCCGACTGCACGATTGGCGGCATGACCGCGACGCGCGCCTCGGGGACGACGGCAGTGCGCTACGGCACGATGCGCGAGACGGTCGTGCTCGCCGACGGCGGCGTCATCAAGACCGGAACGCGCGCGCGTAAGTCGTCGGCCGGCTACGACCTGACGCGGTTGTTCGTAGGGTCTGAGGGGACCCTCTGCGTCATCACCGAGATCACCGTCCGCCTCCATCCCCTGCCCGAGGCGGTCTCTGCGGCGGTCTGCGCGTTCGAGTCCATGCAGGGTGCCGTCGAGACGGTCATCGCGACGATTCAGCTCGGCGTCCCCGTCGCGCGAATCGAGCTGCTCGACGAGACGCAGCTGGACGCGGTGAACCGGTACTCGCACACCACCTACCCGGTCGCGCCGACGCTGTTCTTCGAGTTCCACAGCGACAGCGAACGCCACGTCGCCGACCAGGTCGAGACCGTGCAAGCGATCGCGGCCGAGCGCGGCGGCCGCGGCTTCCAGTGGGCGACGCGCCCGGAGGACCGCGAGAAATTGTGGAAGGCGCGGCACGATTCGCTGTACGCCGCCCTGGCCCTTCGCCCGGGAGGGCGCGCCATGGTGACCGACGTGTGCGTGCCCATCTCCCGGCTCGCCGAGTGCATCGTCGAAACGATGAAAGACCACCAGGGTGCGTCGTTTCCCGTCGCGCTCGTCGGTCACGCCGGCGACGGGAACTTTCACCTCAATTGCATCCTGAACCCCGACAGCCGCGTGGAGCTCGACGAAGCGGTCCGGTTGAACGAGCGCATGGTCGTGCGGGCGCTCGCGATGGGGGGCACGTGTACGGGCGAGCATGGTGTCGGGAGCGGGAAGATGAAGTTCCTCGACGCCGAGCACGGCCCGGCGCTCGAGGTCATGCGCACGATCAAGCGCGCGCTCGATCCGGATAACCGGATGAATCCCGGCAAGATGGTGGAGATCTAAGGGTCTTCGCCAGGGTGCTGGGATTCTTCGCTCAGGGTGCTCGAGTTCTTCGCTCCAGGGTGCTGGAATTCTTCGCTCAAGGGTGCTCGCTCAGATCTGTTGACTGAGCGGATCATTGCCGATAGCAATGCCGAGCCGCGAAAGCCGCGAAGGCACAGCCGTCCGAGGTGAGTCGCACCCGGAGCCGATGACTAAGCGGGTAGTCGCACGTCGCAATGCCGAGCGGCGAAAGCCGCGAAGGCACAGGCGGCGGGGGTGGGGCCCCGCCGCAAGTAAAGAATGAGATGACCATATGATTCGCCGCACCCGCCAGCTGCTTGTCGTCGCATGCGTCGCGGTGTGGG
>QHWL01000049.1:9925-10499 GCA_003222555.1 Acidobacteriota bacterium
AACTTTCTGTGGAAGGCCTCCGGCAAACAGGGTGTGGTCTATCTCGTCGGCTCGGTCCACATGCTGACGAAGGACTATTATCCGCTCAGCCCCGCGCTCGATGCCGCTTTCAAGGATTCTGATCTGCTGGTCGAGGAAGCCGATCTCGCGGAAATGCTCTCGCCCGGCGCGCAGCTCCAAATGTTGACGAGGGGAATGCTGCCGTCCTCTCAGTCGCTCGACAAGGTCGTGTCGGCCTCCACGTTCGCGCTGTTGACCAAGCGCATAGGCGGCCTCGGAATGCCGATTGAGGCGCTCCTGCGCTTCAAGCCGTGGATGCTCGCGATGACGTTGGAAGCTCTCGAATGGCAGAAAGCCGGATTCGATCCGGAGCTCGGCCTCGACAAGCACTTTTACGATCGCGCGCAGACCGACCTCAAGGCCGTGCAAGGGCTCGAGACCCTCGACTACCAGGTCTCCCGGTTCGATGAGATGCCGATGGATCAGCAGGACAAGCTGCTCGCCGACACGCTCAACGATCTCGACACCGAGACGGCCAACGCCAACAAGCTTGCCGACGCCTGGCAGGCCGGCG
>QHWL01000049.1:10556-20009 GCA_003222555.1 Acidobacteriota bacterium
ATCCGCAGATGTATCAGAGGCTGCTCGTCGAACGCAATCGCAACTGGCTGCCCAAGCTCGAGGCCCTCTTCACCCGCCGCGGCCACGCCTTCGTCGTCGTCGGGGCCGCGCATCTCGTCGGCCCCGAAGGTCTGCTCGCGATGCTCAAGGCGAAGGGCTATTCCGTCGAACAGCAATGACGGCTCGAAGATCCTCCGCGGTGTTGCGGTGAGCTAAGATCGGGCGCGTTGAAGCATCTCCATGTCTGACAACGGCGCGCTTCGCGGCGTGTCGGTCATCGTTGCCGGCGCCGGCCTGGCCGGTCTCTCGGCGGCGCTCGACCTGCTGGCCATGGGCGCCGACGTCACCATCCTCGAGGCGCGCGACCGCGTCGGCGGACGCGTCTGGACGATTCGCGAGGGCTTCGCCGAAGGCCAGCACGCCGAAGCCGGCGGCGACATGATCGACGAGACGCAGCGCGAGATTCGCGCGCTGACCGAGAGCCTCGGGTTGAAGCTGTCGCGGATTCTGCGTACCGGCTTCGGGTATGTGCGGCCCGACGCCTCCGGCCGCGCGCGGATCGTCGAGCGCAAGGCGTCGCGCGGATGGGATCGCCTGGCCGAACATCTGAGCGAGCTGACACGACGCTACGGGCTCGCCGACCAGCGCTGGGATTCGCCGATTGCCGCCGAACTGGCGCGCCAATCGGTCGCGCAGTGGCTCGATGATCGGCAGGCGGACAAGGAACTGCGCACGACGGCCGTCGGGCTGCGCGGATTCTTCCTGGCCGATCCCGACGAGCTGTCGCTCCTCGCGCTCGTCGATCAGTTCGCGGCGAGCGACCAGCCGGCGCTAGGCCAGATGTACCGCATCGAAGGCGGCAACGATCGGTTGACGTCGGCGCTGGCGGCGCGGCTCGGCGACCGCCTGCGGCTGAACACTGAGCTCGTCGCTGTGTCCCACCGCGGGCGCGGAGTGCGTGCCAACATCAAGCAGGCGCGGGCCGTGTCCCAGATCAACGGCGATTTCCTGGTGTTCGCGCTGCCAGCCCCGCTGCTCCGCCGCGTCCCGATCACTCCCGCCCTCCCCGCGCAGCAGCACGACGCGATTGCGCGCCTCAAGTACGGCCGCGCGACCAAAACGCTGCTGCAGTTCTCGAGGCGGTTCTGGCGCGCGCCCGGCCGGCCGCGGGCCTTCGGTACGCCGTTGCCGTTCGGCGCGTTGTGGGAAGGCAACGAGGAGCAGCGAGGGCGCGCCGGCATTCTGGCGCTGCTCGCGGGCGGAAGCGCCAGCAACGGGACGCAGGCCATCGTCGCCAAGGACGGCGTGCCGGGCCTCATTTCGGCGCTCGGCTGGCTCGGCGTCGACGGGGCGGCACTCATGGCCTCTCGGCAGGTGGTCTGGGAGGCGGATCCCTGGGCGCGTGGCGGCTACGCCTTTTTCGACCCCTCCTTCGATCCGGCGCTGCGCCCCTGGCTCGCGCGGCCGTTCGGCAGGCTGTTCTTCGCCGGCGAGCACACCAGCGTGCGGTGGCAGGGCTACATGAACGGCGCGGTCGAGAGCGGCCGCCGGGCCGCGGCCGAGATCGAAGCCGTCCATCGCCTGAATGCCTGAAATTAAAGTGTTACTGTACGACCGATGACTTGGCAGCACACCAACATTCAGGCCGCCGCGGCGTATCTGCGGGAGCGGATCGCGGCCGGCGCCGTCGACGCACGGACCAAGGCGGTGTACGAAGGGTTGCTCGAAGTGCTCGACCCAACACGGCGTGCGGCCCGCGTGCAACGCGAGAACGCCGAAGCGGCCAAGGCGGCCGTCGCGGTACAAGCCGAGCGCGATCGTCGCAACGAGAGGGATCGACGAGGTCACAGCGATCGACGGCTCGTGAGCCTCGGGCCGCCTCAGGGGGTCGAACGCCGCCGAGGAACAGAGCGGCGAGGCGGACGCGACCGGCGCAGCGGCAGGTCGTGAAACCATTTGGCGACGTAAAGAATTTGAGGATCTGAGGATCTGAGGATCTGAGGATCTGAGGATCTGAGGATTTTGAGAAACGCCGACGCTTCACTCGTGCGTGCGATCGGCGTGCGTCGCCTCACGGCCAGCATCGTCAACACCACCATCGGCGCCGGTATCTTCGTCCTGCCGGCCACGGTTGCCGCCGGACTCGGCCCGGCCGCTCCGCTCGCCTACCTCGTCTGCGCCGTGCTCATGGCGCTCATCGTCCTATGCTTCGCGTCGGCCGGCAGCCGCGTCTCGCTCACCGGCGGTCTCTACGCGTACATCGAAGTCGCATTCGGCCCCTCGGTCGGGTTCGTGTGCGGCGTCCTCTACTGGTTGATGGCGCTGTTCGCCGTCGCCTCGGTCGCGAGCGCGTTTGCGGCCTCGGTGGGCGTCCTCTGGCCCGCCGCCGAGACGACGGCCGGCCGCGCCGTCGTGCTTCTGGCGCTTTTCGCCGTGCTAGCCTTCATCAACGTGCGCGGCGTCAATCCCGGCGCGGGGCTCGTTGAGATTGTGACGGCAGCCAAGCTCGTCCCGCTGCTCGTCCTCGTTGGCGCCGGCCTGTGGTTCGTGCACCCCGACTATCTGAAATGGACGTCGGTCCCTCCGATATCGCAGGTTGGCCGCACCGCCATGGTGTTGATTTATGCATTTTTCGGCGTCGAGATCGCACTGGCGCCAAGCGGCGAGATCCGGGATCCGGCGAAGACGATTCCGCGCGCGCTCTTTCTGGCCCTCGCGTTGACGACTGCCTTGTACTGGGCGATTCAAACGGTTGCGCAGGGGCTGCTGGGGCCATCGATGGCAGGCTATTCCGCCGCGCCCCTCGCCGAGGCGGCGGCCCGCGTGCTCGGTCAGAGCGGACGGCTGCTGGTGCTCGGCGGCGCGACGGTCTCGATGTTTGGCTACGTGTCGGGCGACATGCTTTGCACGCCGCGCGCCCTGTTTGCGTTCGGCCGCGACGGAGTGCTGCCGGCCGTCCTCGCGCGCGTGCACCCGCGATTTCTGACGCCGCATGTCGCCATCGTGACGCACGCGGCCGTCGTCGCCGCGCTGGCCACGAGCAGCAGCTTCACACAACTCGTGGTCGTCGGGAACGTCGCCGGACTGTCGCTGTACCTGATGTCGGTCGCCGCTTCGTACGAGCTCCAACGGCGCAACGTGCGCATGGGCGGCGTGCCATTCGAGGTGCCGGGTGGACCTGGCGTGCCGATTCTCGCCGGAGCCGTCATCCTCTGGCTGCTGTCTCAGGCGACACGGCGGGAATTCGCCGTCGAAGCCGCCGTGCTGCTCCTCGCGGGCGGGTTCGCTGTTCTTCGCAGAAAATCAAGGATGTAAATCCTCAAATTTTGCCTGTGTCCCACCACAACCCGTCCGACGACGATCTCAGACATCTCCTCACCGACGCGTCGACGATCGCGATGGTCGGCGCCTCGTCGAAGCCCGACAAAGCCTCGTACGGAATCATGCAGAAACTCCAGCGCGCGGGCTATCGCGTGATTCCGGTCAATCCGCACGAAGCGGAGATTCTAGGCGAGCGATCCTATCCCTCGCTTCTCGACATACCGGAGCGCGTCGACATTGTCGACGTCTTTCGCCGGCCGGAGGACACGCCCGCCATCGCCGACGAGGCGGTGAAGATCGGCGCGAAAGCGCTGTGGCTGCAAACCGGGATCGCTGCCGCCCGCGCGAGCGCAGGGGGGCTGGCCGTCGTGATGGACGCGTGCATCGGCGCGTCCCATTCGTTGCTGCGGGTTCCTCCGAAGGCTAGAGGGCGCTGATCTCGCGCTCGAGCCTCGTCACGAGCGCGTCCAGCTGATCGACGACGGCGCAAACCGTTTCCCGCTTGCTGAGATCGACGCCGGCCTTCTGCAACAGGGTCATCGGATGATCGTTACCTCCCGATTTCAGGAGTGTGAGGTAGCCCTCGATCGCCGCTGCCCGATCCGATTCCGACCCGCTCGTCAGCTGCTTCATCAACTGCGCGCTGGATGCATAGCACGTCGCGTACTGATAGACGTAGTACGGCGTGCTGAAGAAATGCGGGATCCGCGCCCAGGTCACGCGAGAGAGCTCGTCGTAATCGAACGCGTCGCCATGGTACGTCTTGAGCAGCGTGAAGTAGATCTCGCCGAGGTCGTCGGCGGTCACGGGCCGCCCTTCTTCGACGAGGCGGTGCGCCTGCAGCTCGTAATCCGCAAACAGCACCTGCGTGTAGAACGTCGAGACGATGCCGTCAATCGCGTGCTGTAACAACACGATCCGCTCGCGCTCGTCGGTCGCCCGCGCCAGCATGTAATCGAGGAATAGCGCCTCGCTCAAAGTCGACGGCACCTCGGCCACGAAAATCGTGTAGCTCGCATACACGAACGGCTGGTGAGCATGCGACAGCAGCGTGTGCATCGAATGCCCCATCTCGTGCGCCAGCGTGAACACAGCGTCGAGCGTGTCGTTGTAATTGAGCAGCATGTAGGGATGCACGCCGTAAACGGGCGCCGAGTACGCCCCGCTGCGCTTTCCCTGATTTTCGTACACGTCGATCCAGTCGCCCGACAGCGCCTCCCGCATCTCCCGCTGGTACTCCGCTCCAAGTGGCGCCACCGACGCCGGCAGCCAATCGAGCACACTGTCGTACGGGTATTTCCGATCAAAGTCCACCAGCGGAATCGTCGTGTCGTACGCGTGGTAGGTGTCGAGCCCGAGCACGCGCTTGCGTAGACGATGATACCGCCGCAGCGGTTCGGTGCCCGCCTTGGTCGTCTCGATGAGATTCTCCACGACCGCGGTCGGTATGTTGTTGCCGTGGAGCGCCGCCTCGAGCGCCGACTCGTAGCCGCGCGATTGCGCATGGAACCAATCGCGCTGAAGCACGGCGTTGTACAGCGACGCGTACGTGTTGACGCTCGTCTCGTACAGCTTGTGCAGCGCGATATATGCCGACGCGCGGTCGGCTTGATTCCGGTACGTGGCAAGGATGGCGCGGTACTGACCGTAAGTGATCGTCACTTCAGCGCCGGTCGACAGAAGGATGGCCGGGTGCTTGATGTCGGCCGTCGACAGCGCCGCGTACGCGTCGTTCGGAGTCGACGAGAATCGGCTTGCCAGCGACAGCAGATGCTCACCTTTGTCGTCGAGCACGTGCTCCTGCTGACGGTAGAGATCCTCGACGGCGAAGCGGTACTCGGCGAGATCGCGGTGTGCCGCCATCCATTGCTGGACCGTCGCGAGCGGAATCTTGAGCAGTTCCGGATTGAACCAGGCGCTCGCCTGACTCGCCTTGGCGAACAGGATTTGCACCTGCTGACGCCTTGCGTTGATCTGGTTGTCGCGCTGATCCTGGTCGTACCAGAGCGACGCGAAGTACCAGACCTTATACGTCAACTGGCCGATCGCATCAGACAGCTTGAGCGCGTGCAGCAGCCGCTCGGGTCCCAGCGCGAGTGTCCCCTGAAGCGCCGCGTGCTCTGCGATCTTGCCCTCGAGCTCGTCGTACGCGGCTTTCCAGCTCGCCCAGTCCTCGAAAATATGCGTGAGGTTCCACTTGAAGCGATCTGAAATGTCGTGGCGATCGCGCAGGACCGGTGCGACCGGAGCTTCGGCGGGCATCCAATGAATCATACATGCGTGCAGGACCAAAGTCCTGCGCTACGAACGCGGCTGAGGGCCTGAGTTACGAAACGGGAGCTAAGCAGGGCGGGCCTGACAAGGCCCGCCCTAAGATCCACGCGCTCGGGTACGCAGGGCTGAAGAGCGTGTGAAAAAATGCGCCGTTTTACCGCCGAGCACGCAGAGCACGCCGAGAATCTTTGGCGTTTCTTCTCCGCGGTCTCTGCGGTCTCGGCGGTCAACGGTTCTTCACGAGCTTTAAGTCCTGCGCTACGGTCCCTGCGTGAGGAACTGGTGCTTCTGCAGTGCGAAGCGGTGCGGGCAACAGCTTGGCGAGCGCATTGGCGGTGCAAAAGTAGATTGTGCCGTCTGGCGCCACGACTACCACGCGCACGCCGCCGACCCGATCGTCGAGCAGCCGCTCGGTGGTCACAATCTGTGTAGGATCCTTCGGGTCGAACCGGATACGGAGAATATGCCGGCCTTCGTCGGCCGCGACGAGCAGATTATCCCGAAAGGCCGGAATGAGAGCTCCACGGTAGAAGGCGAGCGCGGACGCTCCGGTCGGAGGAGGCAGCACCTGAGTCGCGCGAACAGCGGCGCGCCTCGGACGATCTTCTCCCGCGGCAACTGCGCTCAACCGCGTCGAACCCTGTAGATCGACGTCGGCGATCCACAGCAGTCCCGTGCCGGGCTGCCAGTCGAGCCCGCGCGGCGATCGATACTCGTGCGAATACACCGGAGTCGCCCCGGCTTGATCGCCGGGCGTGCTGCCGTCCGGGTTCATGCGAAGAATCTTGCCGTTGAAAGCCGCCATGTCCCCGGCGCGCCGCGGATCGCCGCCGTCGTCGAAGGCGACGTACAGCTTCCCGTCCGCGCCGAATCGCAGCGACGCGGCCGCACGGGCGGCCGAGGCCGGGATGTCGTCGAGCAGGATCACCCGATCGCCCAGCGTGTCGCTCGTCTCGCGGAAGCGCGCGAGACGATAGACGCGCCCTCCCGAAGGGGAAGGCGTTGTGTAGAGCGCGTAGACCAATCGCGTCTGCTCGAACCGCGGATCGAACGCGAGTCCCAGTAGCCCACCCTCCCCCGCCGTCGCGACGTCGGCAATCGCCAGTGCGGGCTCCGCACGCAGCCGCCCGTCGCCGACCACGCGCACGCGTCCGCCGCGCTCGGCAACGAAGAGTCGTCCGTCAGGCGCGAACGCGACGTCGGTCGGCTCGCTCAAACCATCGGTCACGAGACCGATGCTCAGCCGCACGCGATCGGTTGTCGCAAGAACGCTTCCCGACGACCAAGCGCTCGCGCGCTCGACCGCCTGCGCTGTGGCCCCGACGACGATGACGCGCAACGGCGACGACCTGGGACTCTCCAGCACTTCGCCGTCGACGACGAACGATGCCAGCTCGAGCGTGTGAGCGCCTGGCGACATGGCCGGCAGCCGCGCGCTGCACGCAAACCCGGCCGCCGATTGCGTCGGACCGCAGGAGGCGTCGGCCAGTTCCGATCGCGTACCGTCGACGTAGATCGCGTAGCGGAGCGCCGCGAAGTCCGCTGAATCGCCCGGCTGCTGATCCCAGCCGATACGCTCGCTGCCGGTGATCCTCTCCTCGGCTGGCGGAGGCGTCGGCTGCGAACTGTTGTTGCAAGCAACAATCGCGAGGCATGCGAGCGTCAATGGGAGCGTGCGAAGATCCATGCGGATTGCCATGATAGCGCACGCCTGAGTCGTGCGTTAGGATACGCGCGTGCAGAGGGTCTGCTCGATTGCAGTGGCCGTCGCCTTCACGTGCGGCACCGCGGCCAACGTGCAGGCGCAGCTCCGGACGCGGGTCCATGCGTCCGGCTTTGCCCTTCCACTCGGGTTCGTTCAGGATCCGATGGACCGGACGGTTCAGTTCGTCGTCCAGCAAGGCGGGCGCATTCGAGTCGTCCGCAACGGAACCGTCCAGCCGGCGGACTTTCTCGACCTGACACGCGCCGTCGTCGCCGGCGGAGAGCAGGGGCTTCTCGGTTTGGCCTTCGCACCCGACTACGCCGTGAGCGGACGGTTCTACGTCAACTTCACCAACACCGCCGGCCACACGGTCGTGGCGCGGTTCCGCCGATCGGCCAATCCGCTGGTCGCCGATGAGAGCTCGCGTTTCGATCTGCGCTGGGGAGGGGCGGACGGCCCGCCGTTTGTCGCGCAGCCGTTCGCGAATCACAACGGCGGAAACCTCGCCTTCGGCCCCGACGGCTTTCTCTACATCGGCCTGGGTGACGGCGGCGCGGCGGACGATCCCGGGCATCGCGCGCAGAATCCCTCGGAGCTGCTCGGCAAGATGCTGCGCATCGATGTGAGCGTGCCGGACGGGCACCCATCCGGCTATCAAGTGCCATCCAACAACCCATTCGTCGGCGGCCGACCCGTGGCAGCGCGTCCGGAAATCTGGAGCTTCGGCCTGCGAAACCCGTGGCGCTACAGTTTCGACGATCCGGCGCGCGGCGGCACAGGTGCGCTATTGATCGCAGACGTGGGCCAGAACAAATGGGAGGAGATCGACTACGAGCCGCGCAACCAGGGCGGCCGCAATTACGGATGGCGGAACCGCGAGGGCGCGCACGACGAGGTCACGTCATTGCCGCCCGCGTTTCTGCCGCTCGTCGAGCCGATCCATGAATACGACCACACGGTCGGCCAGTCCATCACGGGAGGATACGTCTACCGCGGTCGCGCGCTCGGGCCAAATTATCGAGGGCGGTACTTCTTCGCCGATTTCGTCCAGGGGCGCGTATGGTCGATCGCGCTCACGCCGGATTCATCGGCCGGGGCGCGCGCCGCAGACCTCATCGAGCACACCGCGGAGCTCGGCCGCTCCAGCCAGATCGGCACCGTCAGTTCGTTCGGGCTCGACGCCGACGGCGAGTTGTATATCGTCTCCTACTCACTCGGCAGGATCCTGAAGGTGCTCGGTCCGCCGACGGCGCCGCCGACGCCAGGCGGGCCGCGAATCATCCGGCCGTAGAATCCGTCCCTGAAATTCTTTTCAAGAATCGACGTGGGACCAGCCAGAGACCGGTCGCAGATTGTGAAGCCTCTCGCGGGCATTCTGTGGCATCTTCTTCACATGCAACCTCTCCGACTCTCGCTCACGCTGCTGGCCGCGGTCGGGTTGGCGGGCTGCTTCCAATCGAGCACGATCATCAACGTGAACGCCGACGGCAGCGGGACGGTTAATGAGCGCATGCTCCTGACCGGCGCGGCCCTCGCCCAACTGCGCGCGTTCGCCGCGCTGGGCGGCGGCGGCGGCCAGGACATCAACCCTATTACCGAAGATCAGGCGCGCGCGGCGGCCACATCGATGGGATCGGGGGTGACCTACGTCTCGTCGACACCCATCGCCAACGGCGACGCCCAGGGCCGCGCCATCGTCTACGCCTTCACCGACATCAACCAAGTACGGATCAGTCAGCAGCCGCCAGCGCCTGGCGGCATGACCATTCGCGCGCCGGGGGTCACCACCGCGGACGGTCCGGCAGTCACGTTCGCGCTCGCGCGCCAGCCAGACGGCAACCTGCTGCTGCGCATCATCGTACCGACACCCAAGGTGCCGCCGGCCGACACGGCGCCGCCGGCAGGTGCCGGGCCCCGGTCTTCGCCCCAGCAGGTCGCGATGATCAAACAGTTGATTGCCGGCGCGCATTTATCGATTGCCGTGGAGCCGTCGGGCCGTCTTGTCCGCACGAGCAGCCCGTTCGTCGAAGGGCAACGCGTCACCTTGCTCGACCTCGATCTCGATGAGGCGACGAAGGACGAGGCGGTCGTCTCGAGGCTGCAAGGCGTGCGCAGCGTCGACGATGCGAAAGCCGCGTTGAAGGATGTGCCTG
>QHWL01000050.1:0-6248 GCA_003222555.1 Acidobacteriota bacterium
CTTCACCACCCGATGAAATGTCGTCCCGTCATAGGCGCCTTGCTGCGCCAGCTTCATGAAGTAGGCCACCTGATTGGGAGCCGCTTCTGGGTCGAGGTCGATGATGAACGTGCCGGCCGCCGTCTCGACAACCGCTTGCTTAGGTGGCGCGGTCGGCTGCACCGCCAAGAGAAGGGAAACCAGGATGTACGCAGTCATCATTCACTCGTAGGCCGCGCTACGGACCTCATAAGGTCCGCCCTACCGCCGGCATTCTCTGCGGCTCGTCGATGATCCGCGCCGCGTGTGAGATGTAATGCAGGCTCGAGACGAGCGTGATCGCGAGCGACGCATACACGAACACGTCCACGACGACGGAACGATACCGCAGGTAGTTGAACAACATCGTTATCACGGCAGTGACAATGTAGGTGGCCGTCGCAATCTTGCCGAAGACTGAAGGCCGGAACGTGCGTGGACCGATCGCGAGGTTGACGATGGCCACCGTCAAGACGATCACGACGTCCCGGCTGATGATGAGCACGGTCAGCCAGATCGGCAAGCGATTGGCGAGGTCGAGCCCCGGCAGCGTCAGCACGACAAAGGTCGTGACGAGCAACAGCTTGTCGGCCATCGGATCGAGCCAGGCGCCGAGCCGCGTTCTCTGGCCGGAGCGTCGCGCGATGAGGCCGTCGAGGCCGTCGGTGATGCCGGCGGTCGCAAACACCACGAGCGCCCATCCGAGGTGGCCGTAGACGACGAGAATCACGAAGGCCGGAATTAGCAGCATCCGAAGCAGCGTCAGCTGGTTGGCGGGTGTCAGCGCCGTCATCGCTGCCCTGGGCCTTTGGCCGGCGACGACATTCCGGCGATCGCTTCGATCCGCCCGATCACCTCCATCACTTCCGGTCCGCTCACAGGCCTTGACGGCTGAAAGCTGTTGTCGACGCCAACGGACATGACACCGGATGCGATTGCCGCAGAGGCGGCAGGATAGGCGATGTGACCGGCGGAGATGTCGGAAAACTTCACCTGCGCCGCTTGCCACGATTTGGCTTGAACCGGATTGGCTGGCGCGATCCTTTCGAGCAGATGATTGACCGCCTGCGCCAGATCGATGCGACGGACGGCAGTGCGCGGCTGAAACGCATGATTGACGTAAGGTTCCATGACGCCGGCCCGCGCCACGGCCAGGATCCAGGGCGCCGCCCAATTGTCGCGGAGGTCGGTAATGAGGACGGTGTCGCTCCGGCGGCCCGCCTGGAGCAGCAGCGCCAACCGGACGCCGATGAGCGCGGCCAGGTCGGCGCGCGTAATTTGCGCGGCGCTGCCGATCGCGCGGTATTCCTCCGGCATGCGCGCAAAATCGGCGCGTAAACGCACCTGCTCCAGCTTCGTCTCGACAGCGCCGCTCCGCTCGATGGCCAGCGCGTCGCCGTATGCCTTGGCCGCACCGTCGATGTCGCCGCGAGCGTCGAGGATGTCTCCGATTTGCACCAGAGAGGAGACGTCTGCGGGATCGAGCGTGAGGGCCTTGCGGAAATGATCGAGCGCACGGTCCACGTCGCCTCTCTGCCGCTCGGCAGCCGCGAGCTCCCGATAGAGAAAGGGACTGTCCGGCGAGCTGGCGATCGCGCTGTTGTACGCGCGCACAGCCTCGTCCATTCGACCCGACCGCACGGCCTCCCGCGCCCCGGCGAGATCTTGCTCGAGCTCTCGAAACCTGAGGACCTCGACCCTACGCTTCAGGTCGGTCAGCGACGGATCGGCGGCGACAGCGGCTTCAAACGCGTCCAGCGCGTCAGGCTGGCGATTGAGCGCGAGGAGCGTTTCGCCGCGTCCGATGAGCGCGGGCACATAGTCGTGCTGCTGCTCGACCGCGCGATCGAAATGCGGGAGCGCGGCCCTGGCATCTTTTCGCGCCAGCGCGACGTAGCCCAGCGCGGCTTCGGCCGGGTAGAACGCCCCTGAGCTCATCAGCGCGAGACCGAACTCACGTTCCGCGCCCTTCAGATCGCCGGCCTGCAGCAAGCTCCATCCGCGGGTCTGGTTGGCGGCCGCGACGGTGTCCGCCAGCCCCGGCGGAACGACGGGCGGGACGAAATCGGGGAATTTCGGCGCCGAAAAAATGGCGGGCGCCGGCGGAATGGTCTTGGGCGCACAGGCGCCCACGACAGCCAGCAGCGCGAGGACACCCAGCTTTCGCATCAGCAAAAGTTTACCTCGCCGAGGGGTCGAGGCGGTTGACGAGACGGCGTGGGACGTCGGCGGTTATCGCGACCCGCCCGTTTCTCGATTCGTGCACCAGCACGCGCGCGTGCCGGTAGACCCGCGCGATGCCTTCGCGATCGTCAGGGTTGTCGGGATCGAAGGTCAACGTAAGGCGGCGGACGTCGAGCGCGAGCCGCGAGGCGATCGTCTCGACCAGCTCGTCGATGCCGTCGTGGCGACGCGCGGAAATACAAAGCGCGGCAGGATCCTGATCCTGCAGCCGGCGTTGCTCGTCGGTGGAAATGATGTCGCACTTGTTGTACACCTCGACGAGCGGTACGTCGATCGCTCCAACCTCCTCGAGCACCTCCCGCACGGCGGTCATTCGCCGATCGCGATCGACGGCGGCCGCGTCGATGACATGAAGGATGAGATCGGCGTGGGCGACTTCTTCGAGCGTCGCACGGAATGCCGCGACGAGAGCGTGCGGAAGCCGATCGATGAACCCGACCGTGTCGGACACGAGGAGTTCGCGGCTATCGCCCAGGCGCACCTGTCGCACCAGTGGATCCAGCGTGACGAACAACGCGTCGGACGCCTCGGCGTCCGTCCGGGCGAGCACGTTGAATAAAGTGGTCTTGCCGGCGTTAGTGTAGCCGACTAGCGCGACGGTCGGCACAGAAGCCTTGTGCCGCCGCTCGCGCAGCTGCGCGCGACGGCGCCGGACGTGCTCGATGTCGCCGGTGATCACGTGAATGCGCGTTCGAATCCGGCGGCGATCGGTCTCGAGTTTCGTCTCGCCGGGCCCTCTGGTGCCAATGCCGCCGCCAAGCCGCGACAGCGCCACGCCGGCGCCCACGAGCCTGGGCAGGAGGTATTTGAGCTGCGCGAGCTCGACCTGCATCTTTCCTTCCCGCGTCCGCGCGCGCCTGGCGAAGATGTCGAGGATGAGCTGCGTGCGATCGATGATTTTACGACCGACCTGCTCTTCGATTTGCCTTAGCTGCGCTGGGGTCAGCTCGCTGTCGAAAATGACGACGCCAGCGTCGGTCTCCGCGCACGAAGCCGTCAGCGTTGCCACCTTTCCCTTGCCGAGAAACGTCGAGGGGTCCGGCTTGGGACGCTCCTGCAACACCCGCAACACGACCGTGGCGCCGGCCGCTTCGGCCAGCCCGCCGAGCTCGTCGAGCGATCGCTCCGCGTCGAGCCGGCGGGCCCGGCCCGCGATCAACCCGACGAGCGCCGCGCGTTCCGGTCCTTCTACGCGCGACTGACGCATGCCTGCACCTCGTCCCACGCAAGAGCTCCCGCGCGCACAAGCCGCGGCGCCGATCCAGTAACGTCGACGATGGTCGACGGCTGACCGCCGGGCGCGCGCCCGGCGTCGAGCAGCAGGTCGATCCGCGCGCCGATCGTTCGTTCCACCTCGTCGGGATCCGACGAAGGCGGCTCGCCGCTCAGGTTTGCACTCGTCGCCGTCAGCGGCCGTCGGCAAGCGCGACACAGATCGCGCGCGACGCCGTGCGCCGGCACCCGAACGCCAACACGTCCGGTTCCGCCTGTGACGTCTTGCGCGAGCGCCGCCGGCGCCCCGATGAGGAGCGTCAGCGGGCCCGGCCAGAACTTCTCGGCAAGACAGCGACCCATCGGCGGCAGCGAGCCGAGATGGCTCACAATCTGCTCGAGGTCGGCGGCGATGAGCGGCAGCGCCCGCTCTGACGCGCGGCCTTTCACGGCGAAGAGCCGCGCGACAGCGTCGGCGCGAAACGGATCGGCCGCCAGGCCATATAACGTGTCGGTCGGCAGCGCGACGACGCCGCCTGCGGCTATCACCTCGGCCGCGACCTGAACAGACCTAGGGTCCGCGACGAGGCGTTGCATTACTTACTTTATTTACTTTGTCGTGGGGCCCCACCCCCACGACCCGTGCCTTCGCGGCTTCGCCGCTCGGCATTGCTTGCATCGACTTTCCGCTTAGTCCACGATTCCGTGTGTACTCGTCATCGGTTCTAGTACTACTTTGTCACTTGCTGCCAACTGCAGGGCCGGAAACGTGCTGCTGAAGCGAACGTTGCGAGCGGCGCGACTCGCGCGACAGACGGGAAACCGCATTGAAGGGCCGAGTCCAGGGCAGGTCGCGGACCTGCCCGGCGCTGTACACATCTCCCGGAAATGCGGTTTCCCGCGCCGTCGAGCGGTTCGCGAAAGCAGTACGTTTCCGGTCCAATGTCGAACTCGAAAGTGGCAAAGTAGTACTAGAACCGGATCTTTACATCAGTCGCCGGCGCGACGTGAATGCTGTCGATGAATCGAATCTGATGCGGATCGTTCTGCATGATGACCGAGCTCGTCCGGGTGCCGTCGCCGAAAAAACGCACGCCGCGCATCAGCGTGCCGTCTGTGACGCCGGTGGCGGCGAAGATGATTTGCTTGCCCCGGGCGAGCTCCTTCGCGCGATAGATTTTCTTGAAGTCGGTAATCCCCATCGCGCGACACCGCTCTTCGTGTTCCGGCTTGGTGACCACGAGGCGCGCGAGGATCTCGCCATTGAGGCAACGCATCGCCGCTGCGGTCAGCACTCCTTCCGGCGCGCCGCCCGTGCCCATGACGGCGTGCACTCCCGATCCGACCACCGCGGCGGCGATGCCGGCCGACAGATCGCCGTCGCCGATCAGCCGGATTCGCGCGCCCGTCGCGCGAATGTCGGCAATCAGCTTCTCGTGACGCGGGCGGTCGAGCACGATGACCACCAGGTCGTCGACATCACGGCCGAGGGAGCGCGCGACCGATGTGAGGTTTTCAGCGACCGGCGCGTCGAGATCGACGGCGTCCTTCGAGCTCGGACCGACCACGAGCTTCTCCATGTACAGGTCGGGCGCGTGAAGCAGGCCACCCCGCTCGGAAGCGGCGAGCACGGCGATGGCATTGGCCGTGCCGGTCGCGCAAAGGTTGGTCCCTTCGAGCGGATCGACGGCGATGTCGACCTGGGGAAAACCGCCCGACGGCGGCCGCCCGTCGCGCGCGTTCGCGATGCCGACTTTTTCGCCGATGTAGAGCATCGGCGCTTCGTCGCGCTCGCCCTCGCCGATGACGATGGTGCCGTCAATCGGCACCGTGTCCATCACCTTGCGCATCGCTTCGACGGCGACGAGATCGGAGTGGTGCCGGTCGCCCTGGCCCATCGTATGGGCGCAGGCGATGGCGGCTTGCTCGACCACTCTCAGAAACTCCAACGAAAGATCTGACTCCATAAAACTAAAGAAGTGAAACGGGAAAAGGCAAAAGGAAAAAGGACAAGGTAAAAGGTAAAAGCCAAAAGGAAAGGCGCGCCATGTCTTCTTCTATCTTTTAACTTCTGACTTCTGACTTTTGCCTTCCGACTTCTGACTGCCTTCCTTTCCGTGGGCGGGAAGCTCGCAACGGGTCGGGCGATCAACACGGTAGCCGAGCACGTAATCGGCCTGCATCAGCTTGTGGATCTCCCGCGTGCCCTCGTAAATCACGGCGCCTTTGCAGTTGCGGTAGAACCGGCCGACGGGGTACTCGTCCGAGTAGCCGTTGGCGCCGTGGATCTGCACAGCGTCGCCGGCGGCCCGCTCGGAGGCGACCGTGGCGAACCATTTCGCCAGACTGGTCTCGCGCGTGTTGCGCTGGCCGTGGTTCTTGAGCCAGCCGGCGCGGAGCCAGAGGAGGCGCGCGGCCTGATAGTCCGATTCCATCTGCGCGATCATTTCCTTCACGAGCTGGTGCTGGGCGATCTCGACGCCGAAAGCCTTGCGCTCTTTCGCGTAGCTCGCACTGGCGTCACGGCACGCACGAATGAGCCCTGTGGCGCCGGCCGCGACGGTGAAGCGCCCCTGATCGAGCGCGAACATCGCGATCTTGAAGCCCTCGCCGGGCCTGCCGACGACGTTCTCGGCCGGCACCTCGACGTCTTCCATCTTGAAGAACCCGGTGTTGCCTGCCAGGATGCCCCACTTTTCTTTCAAGGTCCCGCTCGAGAATCCCTTGAACGCGCGCTCGACGATGAAGGCGCTGATGCCGGAGGTATCGCGCTG
>QHWL01000050.1:6311-14339 GCA_003222555.1 Acidobacteriota bacterium
TGAGCAGATACCGATCGCCTTTCCTGACGGCGACAGTCTGAATGCCGCGCACGTCGCTGCCCGCGCCAGGCTCGGTGAGGCCGTAGGTCGCGATCTTTTTCCCCTGGGCCTGGGGCACGAGATAGCGCCGTTTCTGATCCTCGCTGCCCCACGTGAGCAGCGACAGGCAATTGAGGCCGGCGTGCACCGACATGATGACTCGGAGCGACGTGTCGACGTACTCCAGCTCCTCGCTGGCGATGCCCAGGCTGATGTAATCCATGCCGGCGCCGCCGTACTCCTCCGGGACGGAAATGCCCAGGAGGCCGAGCGACGCCATCAGCGGAAAGACCTTCGTGTCGAAGCGGTGTTCCCGGTCGAGATCGTGAATGCGTGGGGCGACTTCACGCGCCGCCCATTCGCGGACCGACTGTTCGAGCAGACGCTGCTCTTCAGTCAAGTCGAAGTTGATCATCTCTCAAGCTCGCGGCGTCTGCCGAAGCGCGTGGTCCGCCTGACGGCGGAGACTCCGTGCGCCTAGTGCCGCCAAAAGCGCCCGGTCCCCCGACGGCGCACGCTCCGTATGCCGCGGCACCGGCGTCACGCATGACAAACGTTCGATACTAGCACGCCTCACCCACGCCGGATGACGTGCACCTCCGCGCCGCGCCCGAGATCGAGTTGGCTGGCCGCGCTCGCACCATTGGCAGCAATCTCGAGGTGATCGCTGCTGCCAAACAGGGCGCAGACCTCCCCGGCCGACGCGTCGGCGTAGGTCGACACCACTTTCGACACCTGATGCGGGCCGACCCGAATCTCGAGCGCAGGCCAATGCTCGACGCTTCCCAGCTTCTCGAACGTCTTCCGATCGATATTCGTGATCAGATTTCCAAAGCGATCGACACGCCATACCTCGCCGACGATGCGGTCGGGCTCGACCTTCGGCGGCGAGAGCTCGAGGCGATGAACCGGACCAGCCGGCCGGCCGAACGCGGACAATTCGGCGCCCTTGGCGAGCCATGCCGCCGCCGGTGCAAACCGATCGCGCCCTTCGAAGGTCCGGCTGACGGTCGGACGCGCATAGCGGCGCTCGGTGAGTTCGACCACCCGTTTGGGCGGCGTGTCATCGAAGACGACGCTGAGCACGCCGTTGTCGGGGCCGACGAACTTGTAGTCGCCCGTCTCGCCCGCAATCCCCCGCCGCGACGACCCCACGCCGGGATCGACAACGACGAGGAAGACGGTGCCGGACGGGAAGTAGCGATAGCACGCCGCGAGCTCCAGCGCGCCGGCGACGACGTCGTGCGGCGGCACCTCGTGAGAGATGTCGACCAACGTCGCTTCGGGGCAGATGGTGAGCGCGACGCCTTTCATCGTACCGACGTAGTGATCTCGCACGCCGAAATCGGTCAGCAGCGCGATAACCGGACGCGGCATGCCGATAGCTTATCGAATTACCGGATGGCAGTATCGCGGAATCGCTGGATGGAGGATTCTGCTAGATTAGGAATATGAGCGACGCCGATCAGCCGGCACCCCCGATCGACAAGGCGTCACGCTCAACCGACCCCGCACGACGTCCCTCGCCCAACGAGAAGCGTCCGACGGCGGAGCCCTTCTTCCGACGAATCCTCGGCTCGCTTGGCCGGTCGCCTGCCCCCCGGCCGTCCGCCAGCGTGCGTGACGCGCGGCACGCCATCTCGATGTGCCACGCGCTGCTGTCGGAGCGCGGCGAAGTCTCGAGCGCGCGGCTCGCGGCCGAGGTGCTGGACGCGTATCGGTCGCTCGAGGCCCCGGCGTTGGACGTCTTCTTCGATCTGCTGGTCGATCAGTTCTCACCCAAACCCGACGAAGTCGTGCGGGCTGCCGACGCCTACCGCGAAGAGTCGTCGCAGGTGAACCTCATCCGCCTGCAGGCCGCCGTCGAGTCGCCGCGCCAGGAGCTATTCCGGCGCTTCAACATGGCTCAGGGCGGCACCGGGATGCTGGTCGAGATGCGGAAGCAGCTCCTGCGCACGCTCGGAGAGCACCCGCGGCGGGCGGGCCTCGACGCCGACCTCACCCACCTGTTCAAATCGTGGTTCAACCGCGGGTTTCTGGTTCTGCAACGGATCGACTGGCGCACGTCGGCGCTGATCCTCGAGCGGCTCATTCAGTACGAGGCGGTGCACGAGATTCAGGGATGGCGCGATCTGCATCGCCGGCTGGAGGCCGACCGCCGCTGCTACGCGTTTTTCCATCCCGCGTTGCCAGACGAGCCGCTCATCTTCATCGAGGTGGCGCTGACCCGCGGTATGAGCGCGAAGGTCCAGCCGCTGCTCGATCCCGATTCCGCCGTGGTCGATCCGTCCGTGGCCGACTGCGCGATTTTCTACTCCATCACCAACTGCCAGGAGGGCTTGCGCGGAGTGTCGTTCGGCAGCTTCTTGATCAAGCTGGTGGCCGAAGACCTCAGGAGAGCGTTTCCGCGGTTGAGGACATTTGCGACGTTGTCGCCAATCCCCGGTTTTCGGAAGTGGCTCGCGAGCGCCGCCGCCTCAGTGGTTGGCGATCGCATGCCCGCAGAGCTCGCCGCACTGCTCAGCGAGTTTGACGGCCGCGACTCGCTCGAGGACAAAACCATCTCGGCGCCGATGCGCGGCGAGCTCAGCCGTTTGTGCGCCTACTACCTTCTGCATGCCAAGCACGGCAAAATGCCCCTCGATTCCGTGGCGCGCTTCCATCTCGCCAACGGAGCGCGGCTCGAGCGCCTCAACTGGCTGGGCGACACATCGGAGATGGGCATGCGCCGCTCCCTCGGGCTCACGGTGAATTACGTGTACCGGGTAGCCGACCTCGAGCGCAATCACGAGGCGTACGCGAGAGACTACAAGATCATCGCCTCCTATGAGTTCGAGCGGCTGGCAAAACAATCTCTGCTCGCGCGCCCCGGCGACGTAAAACCATAGGGCTGCACCCCCGACAAAGCGCTACCACTGAAGGCACGGAACGGAGAAACGGAGGTCACCGAAAACGATTTCGAGCTTTTCTACGCAGGCTTTCTGAACAGGATCTCGCGAAGGTTGTTCAGGAGAAGGAACGAGTCGGAGACTCTCAGGCCGGAGAAGAGGCGGATGATGTCGCGGTTGAGCAAAATCGCCTGCCGTCCGCGCGCCGCGGCGTAGGAGCGGTGCCTCAGATTCACTTCGTCGACAATGATGTATTTCGTGTAGCGCGTATCGCGCGGCCGCGCCGTGCCGAAAAAGCCGAGCAGCGCGCCCTCAGGTCTGAGCACCCGCGTCAGATGGTTGGTCAACTCCTGGGCCGCCCGGCGATCGAGGTAATCGATGAGGTCCCAGCACAGGATGCCGTCGACGGTCCCGTCCGCCTGCGGGAAACGATTCTTCAGGAATTCGGCAAACACGTCGAGCTTCCCGTCGCGGACGTGCCGATCGAGATCCGCGAAGATGTCCTCGACGAAAATCTTGCACCCGAGCTGCTCGCCAAAGAACGCGACGTTGCTGCCGACGACCGGACCGAGATCGAGCAGGACGGGCAATTCGTGGGACGTGAGACACGTCAGGAATTTTCTGAGGGCTTTGGTGGCGAAAACAGGATCGGCGACCGACGCCGGCTGGGGAGCCGGCGTCTCGGGGTCGCTTCGACGCGGCGCAATGCGATTCAACAGGCCCACGAAATGAAGGTTCTCGGAATTCGCGGGGTTCGCAACTTGCTATGCCCCGACCCGATGGCCCGCCGCAGGGGCGCCGGGCGGCATCTGCGCCGGCTGCTGAGAAGCGGCTGCAGGCGTTCCAGGCTTCACCTCGGCCTTGGGCTGCGCCGCGCCGGCCTTGCGCTGCATGTCGACGCTGCCGCGGAAGTGCGCGCCTTCGGCAATCGCCACGCGGGGCGACACGATGTCGCCGTCCACCGACCCGTTGTCACGGATGTCGACCTTGTCGCTTGCCGTCACGTTGCCGTTCACTTCTCCGAGGACGATAACTGACTTGGCAAACACCTGCGCCTTGATTCGGCCGTTGGGGCCGATCGTCAGCACGTGATCCCGCAGTTGAATCGTTCCCTCGACGGCGCCTTCAATGGTCAGATCCTCGCTGCCGTTCAACTCGCCCTTGATGACGACCGACTTGCCAATATTCACAATGTCCCTCTCCATGTTGTGGTGGCTCGCCTCGGAGCGTGGACCAGGAACTCCCGCCGTCATCGGCGGGGGCTGCTGCGGTAGAGCCGTTGGTTGTCCACTCGGGGGCCGGACCGCTTCATCGCGTTTCCACATTGTTATCCTCCGCCTGTCTGGTTTCAGGGCGCTAGGGTCTTTGCCAGTAGTGAGTGCCGGGACCTCAAGTCTCGCCAGTATATGGAACCCGTCCAGGGTTGTCTAGTCCTTTTGTTACCGAGGGTTAGGGGGAGTGATACAATGAACGATTCACTGTGCGTGTCTATTTTGACTACAACGCGACGACTCCCCTGGCGCCTGAGGCAGCCGAGGCCACAGCCCGCGCGCTCCGCGATCAGTTCGGCAACGCGTCGAGCGTGCATCATTTCGGCCAGCAGGCCAAAGCGGCCATAGACGAGGCGCGATCGGCGGTGGCGGCGCTCCTCAACGCCGACCCGTCCGAGCTGGTGTTCACGAGCGGGGGCACCGAATCCGATAACTTTGCGATCCGCGGCGCCGCGGAGGCGCTCGATCCGATCGGCCGACGTCATCTCATCGCAGGCGCGATCGAGCACGAAGCGGTTCTGAACACGCTCAAGGCGCTCGCACGCCGCGGATGGCGCACCACCCTCCTGCCGGTCGATCAGTCGGGCATCGTGTCGCCGGATCGACTGCGCGAGATCATCACCGACGACACGGCGCTCGTCTCGGTGATGCACGCGAACAACGAAATCGGCACGATCCAGCCGGTGGCCGAGCTGGCCGCCATCGCGCACGAGCGCGGCGCGCTGATGCACACAGACGCCGTGCAATCGACGGGAAAGATTCCTGTGGACGTCCGCGCGCTCGGGGTCGATCTGCTGTCGCTCTCGGCGCACAAGTTCAGCGGGCCGAAGGGCGCGGGGGCGCTGTGGATCAAGCGCGGCACGCGCCTGCAGCCGATCCTCACCGGCGGCAGGCACGAGCGGAGCCGGCGGGCCGGAACCGAAAACGTGCCGGCGCTGGTCGGCCTCGGTGTGGCGGCCCGATTGGCGGCGTCGAAGATGAGCGCGGAGGCGGCGCGCGTCGGGGCTCTCCGCGATCGGCTGGAGGTGCGCATCTTGCGGGACGTTGGAGGGACGGCCGTCAACGGCACCCGCTCGTCGCGCGTCCCCAACACGACCAACATCAGTTTCGATCGCGTCGAGGCCGAGAGCCTGTTGATCGCGCTCGATCTCGAAGGCGTCGCGGTGTCGACTGGATCGGCCTGCTCCTCGGGAACGCTCGAGCCGTCGCATGTCCTCCGCGCGATGGGCTTTTCGGCGCACCGCGCACAGAACTCATTGCGGTTCAGCTTGGGAATGTTCTCGACCGAAGAGGAAGTCGACCGCGTCGCCTCGCTGCTGCCCTCGATTGTCGAGAAGCTGCGGGCTCTGACCCGGAAAACGGCGTCAGCTTAGAATGCAACCACGAAATCACGAAAACACGAAGACACCACGAAGAAAGAAGCAAGATCGTTTGTTTCGTGCCTTCGTGCTTTCGCGTTTTCGTGATTGTCCTTGGATTTCTGAATAATGCGCATCGTTGTCGCCATGTCGGGCGGCGTGGACTCGTCGGTGGCGGCGGCCCTGCTCGCTGAACAAGGCCACGAGGTTATCGGCTTGTCGATGCAGCTCTATGATCACACCGGGCACGCCGAAGCCGGAGGGCAGCGGTCGTTCGGCAGCTGCTGCACGCTCGACGACCTGCACGACGCCAGGCGAGTCGCGGCGTCGCTCAATATCCCGCACTACATTCTGAACCTCGAGCGGCAGTTCGACGAGCAGGTCGTGTCGAACTTCGTCCGCGAGTACGCGGCCGGCCGCACCCCGCTCCCCTGCGCGCATTGCAACAGCGATCTGAAGTTCACCACGCTCGCCGAGCGCGCGCGTGGCTTCGGCGCCGAGGCGGTCGCAACCGGCCACTACGCCCGCGTCGAGCGAGACCCGGCGACCGGCCGGTACCTGTTGAAGCGCGGCGCCGACCCTTCGAAGGACCAGTCGTACTTCCTGTTTTCGCTGACGCAGGATCAACTCGCGCACGCGATGTTTCCGATTGGCGACCGCGGGAAGAACGCGGTTCGCGAGTACGCGCGGCACCGCCGGCTGCCGGTCGCCGACAAACCTGACAGTCAGGAAATCTGCTTCATCCCCGATCACGACTACGCGAAGTTTGTGACCAAGCGGGCGCCAGAAACAGATCGCCAAGGCACGATCGTGGACGAGCATGGCCGGGTGGCCGGACGCCACGGCGGCATCCATCGCTTCACCATCGGCCAGCGGAAAGGTCTGGGCCTGGCGTCCCCGTCACCGCTGTACGTGCTCGCGCTCAGACCGGCCGAACAGCAGGTGGTGGTCGGCCCCAAATCGGCGCTCGAGCGCACGACGCTCACGGCGTCGGACGTGAATTGGATCGGAGGCAAGCCCCGAACGCCCCAGCGCGTGGCCGCGCAGATCCGGCATCGGCACCAGGCGGCCCCGGCGACGGTGCATGCGACGGACGGGGGAAGCGCAACGGTCGTGTTCGATGCACCGCAGATCGCGGTGACGCCGGGTCAAGCGGTGGTCTTCTACGATGAGGATATCGTCGTTGGCGGAGGCTGGATCGGCTGAAAGTCAACTTCTACCTTTTCCACGTGGTACTCCGGCACCCCTTCGAGATAGTGCTCGGCGTCAATCGCCGCCATGCAGCCCGATCCCGCCGCCGTAACCGCCTGGCGATAGATGTGATCCTGCACGTCGCCGCACGCGAACACACCGGGCACGCTGGTCTTCGCGCCGTCGTGCGTGACGATGTAGCCGGCGGCGTCCATGTCGATCTGGCCGCGGAATACCTTCGTGTTCGGGGTGTGACCGATCGCGACAAATACACCCGTCACACCCAGCTCCCTCACCTCGCCGGTGACGTTGTCTCTCAGCACGAGGCCAGTCACCTCGCCCTTCTCGAAGTCTCTGATGGCCTCGACCTCGCTGTTCCACGCCCACACAATCTTGGGGTTGGCCAAGGCTTTGTCCCGCATGATCTTCGACGCACGCAGCGTGGCGCGCCGATGGACGACGGTCACTTTACTGGCGAACTTGGTGAGAAACAGTGCTTCTTCCATCGCCGAATCGCCGCCGCCCACGACGGCGATTTCCTGGCCGCGGAAGAAGTAGCCGTCACAAGTCGCGCACGTGGAGAGCCCGTGGCCGACCAACCCGCGCTCGCCGGGCAGCCCCAACATGCGCGCCGAGGCGCCGGTGGCGATGATCAGGGCGCGGGCCTCATATTCAGCCTCGGCGGTCTTGACCCTGAACGGCGCTTTTCTCAGGTCGACGCTGGCGACATGGCCGTGAACAAACTCCGAGCCGAAACGCTCGGCCTGCGCGCGCATCTCGGCCATGAGATCGGGACCCATGATGCCGTCGCGGTGCCCCGGCCAGTTCTCGACGAGCGTCGTGAGCATGAGCTGGCCGCCGGCTTCGAGGCCTTCGATGACGAGCGGCTGCAGGTTGCCCCGCGCCGCATACAATGCCGCCGTCAGCCCCGCAGGACCCGACCCGATGACGATGACGTTGCGAGTAGTCATGGGAATGTGAGGATTTGAGGATTTGAGGATGTGAGGATTTTGGGATTTATTGAAAATGCAATCCTAACATCCTCAAATCCTTACATCCCTAAATTTCAAAGGTGTTTGTCGATCACTTTCTTCAGGTCGTCTTTCTGCGCGAGGCCGACGACTGACTCGACGACCAGGCCACCCTTGAACAGCAGAAGCGCCGGGATACCGCGAATCTGGAACTTGAAGGCGGTGTTCGGATTGTCGTCCACGTTCAGCTTCCCCACCGTCAGTTTGCCAACATAGTCGCCCGCAAGCGCCTCGACTGTCGGCGCCAGGC
>QHWL01000051.1 GCA_003222555.1 Acidobacteriota bacterium
CTCGCGGGAGCGCCTGATTGTTCATCCTCTAACGGACGAGCGGTCGACGACGTCGCGCAGCGTGGTCGCCAGCGTTGGTGCATGGACCCGCAATGAGTAGCGCGCTTCGATCGTACGGCGACCCGCTTCTCCGAACCGCCGCCGCAGCTCGCGGCTCGCCAGCAGCCGCCCGAGCTTCTCGACCCACTCGTCTTCCGTCGATGCGAGGAATCCGTTCACGCCGTCCTCGATGATGTCGCGGTTGACACCAACGGCCGCCGCCACCACCGGCACCCCACAGGCCATGAACTCAATCGCCTTGAACCCGCACTTCCCTTTCGACCATTCATCGTCGGCCAGGGGATAGATGCCGACGTCACACGTGTTGAACAACTCGACTTCGCGGTCGAGCGCCCACTGCGGCTGCTCGGTCGAGACGCCGGGAACGTTCAACGGTTCATCGACCCCGCTGACCCGGAGGACGAACGGGTGCCGCTCGCGGACGCGTTGCAGCACGCCGGTCAGCCCGCGCACGTAGGACGCGGTCGTCGGGCTGCCGATCCAGCCGACGATCGGTTCCTTCGACCGTCCGGATCCGTTGTTCGAGAATGCATTCGGCGGGGGCACGAACTTGGTTGTGTCGACACACGTTGGAATAACGGTCACCTCATCGCTGAAGCGGCGCGCGTACGCAGCCAAATACTCGTTGCCGGCAATCACGTGATCGCTGTGACGGATGATCGTCGCCACTTTCCCGGGGGTCTTCAACGCGCGGATGAAGCGGTTCGCATCGCTAACGCTCTGCAGAAAGATCGCGTCGTCGTAGTCGAAGACGATGGGCGGGCGGCGGCGGATTGCGAGCAGCCGCTCGACAACAGCTGGGCCGATCGGAAACATCTCGCGGTAGATCAGAAGGAGATCGAAACCTGAGGCGTCACGCAGTGAGTCGAGCCGTTTGATGGACAGCCCCGCAAACGAGAGCGCTTTGCGGACGTAGTGACCGGGCCTGTAGACCAGTCGAAAGAAATCCGCATCGAACAGCGATCGGAGGGTGACCTCGACTCCCACGGATCGGAGATACGGGATGAACTGCGCGATCCGGAAGCGGCATCCCGCGCCCTCTTCGGGCATGGGCGAGAGCGCCAGCACGCGGATCGGCTCTTTCACCGTCAGCGACTCGTCAATGACCGCAGGCAACGGCGGCACCAGGACTCCTGCCAGGCCGCCTCAACCTTCGAGGCGAACGACTCGGCGCGGGAACACAACCAGCTTTCGCGGATCAGAACCTGGATTTCGCGATCGACCGCCGCGACGTCAACCTTGGGGGTCGTGATTCTTCCGCAGACCTCTTCGGCTAGGAACCACCAGGCGGTCGCACGTTTCATCGCTTACGGGGCTTACCGGGCTTACCGGGCTTATCGGGCTTATCGGCTGTGGGAGAACTCGCCTTCGGCGCTCGCGCGGAGGCGATTTGGAACAGGACTGGACCCTGCGGGGTCGACCATACGAGCAACGCGTCTGGCGCGACCGCAATCCGCTCATCGGCGGTGGGGACGACGCATCGGGCGGTTCCATCTGGTTCGCGGACCGAATAGCATTTGACACGCAAGGTCGCCGGCAGCTCGCGCTGGGTCGACGCCACGCGAACCGTTTCGCCCCCCACGCGCAGGCGCAGATCCTCCGCGGTCGGCGCGCCGACCGCGATAACCTCGGCGATGGCGTTCGCGCCCGGCGGGAACCTGTCGCCGGCCTTCAGGGTCGACGCCAGCGCATCGGATGGCGACTTGAATGCACCGACGACCTCCAATTCGACGTCGGTGGCGATCGGCGCAATCGTGAGGGCCTTGGGAAGACGGGCGACCTCCTGCATGTAGTCGTAGAGCACGACGTCGTACGCGCCTGGCTTCAACTCCGGCAGGTCGACGATCGCGTACTTCGTGCTGCCAAGAAGAAACGATGCCGCGGGCGTGGTGCCGAAGGACACACGCATGAACGGCCGGAGATTTGCCCCGTCAATCTCGACTCGTTGTTTGGATCCTTCGACCAGCGTGGCCGGCACGACGCTTACCAGCGTCGGCGCGGGCGTTCGGAACAGCAGATAGGCGCCATATGCGACCGGGATCAGGACGACAAGAACGAGCGCCGCGATCGCATCAACGAGATTGAAGCGACCGCCGACGCGACCGCGATCGTCAAGCCCCGTCACGTGGACCTCACATCCGGCAGCGAGGATGTCAGAGGGATGAACGGCGGCGCCGGATGCGAACGTCGCAGAGCTGCGAGCAGCTCGCACACCCCCACGCCGCTGAGCCAGACGATGTAAGGCAGCGCGAGACCGCGATGGCGCACGAGTGTGCCGACGTTGCCGCTGGTGAATGCCACTGCGGCGGCAACCACGAGTGTCTGTCCGACGAGCAGTCCCGCCACCAGCGCGTCGTATCGAAACGCAAACAGAACGCCGACAAACGCCAGCGCCGCGAGCGCGTACCAGGCGATCTGTTCCGGCAGATACGCGAGAGCGGCACGCGACTGCGCCATCCACGGGAGCGGAACGGTCACATAGGTCACGACTGCACGCGCGAGAAACCGGAGCGTCTCACCAAATTGCAGGCTCGAGATCTCGTTGAGGTCGGGATAGAAGCGCTCGTCGAGCAGTTGGTACGGATATCCCCGTGAGACGACGACCATGCCCCAATGCTGACGGGCGGCGCTCTGGACTGCCACGTAGGTTTTGAGTTGAACGTCCGGGCTGCTGAGCACCGCGCCAAGGAGAATCGGCGTCGCCACCACCGCCGCCAGAAGGAATCTCGGGTGCATGACGAAGAAGCCGATCGTCAAGCCGACGAGCACGCCAGCAAGGCCGAACGCGGCGCCGTTCCGACGAATCCCTTCCAGAGCCGCGGCGAGCGTGATTATGCCGACGAGCGCCCAGCCGCGGCTTTGCGGGGAAGACACGCGTATCAGCTTGACCGCAAGGGTCAGGCTCAGCGCGCCGGCGAGCATGAACAGAGGCTCCTTCAGTACCGACACCGACCACGCGAAGAGGCTCGGCAGAAACAACAGCACCGCGAGGCCGAAGAACGCTGGCGCGCGGCCGAATGTCGTGCGGATCAAACGGTAGAGCAACAGAACTGCGAACGTGTAGAAGAACACGCCCAGGAGATGGAGCCCGTAAGGCGAGGGCCCGACGAGCATTTGAATCAGGGCGAGGAGATACACGTACCGTGAGCTGCCGTGCGGTTCGAACGCGTATTCGAGATCGAAGCGGTGCAGCGGAAAGCCGAGGGCCAGGTTACGCAGCCAGAGCGACCGCTTGATGAAATATTCCTCGTCCCCGAAGAAGCTCCCAAATGGCACCTGCGAGTGATCGGTTGCCAGAAAGAGGCCCGCGATCACCAGAAGGCGCAATGCGATCGCAACGACGAGAATGCCGATCACCCAACGTCGCTCGTCGGAATCCAGGCCGCGCGTTCCCAAGAGAACGACGGGCACGATGCCGATCGCGAACCAGACCGTCAGCGGCGAGAGCGTGTACACGAGCCCGATCGCAACGACCAGAAGAACCGCGCGAAAGACGCGCTTGGGATTCACGCGAGAGCCTCGGTCAGGGCGCGATCGTATGCGAGCGCAACCGACTCCGTACGATAGCGTTCGACGTGACGACGGGCTGTGTCAGCCATCCGGCGGCGCTCGTCGGCATTACCGAGCACCTCGGCAAGAGCGGCGGCCACGGCAACCGGCTCGTGGCGGTCCACGAGCAATCCATCGGCACCGGTGGTCACGATTTCCTGCGTGCCTGATGAGCTGGTCGCGACAACCGGCACCCCGCACGCCATCGCCTCGACGAGCACGTTGCCAAACCCTTCGTAGCGCGAGGTCAAGGCAAAGACATCGGCGCGCGCGATGTAGCTCCAGGGATTTTTCCGAAAGCCGCAGAGATGGACCGAACCGCCGAGACCGCGGTTCTGAATCATCGCGCGCACCGCCGGCTCCTGATCGCCTTGCCCGAGGATGAACAAAGACGCCGGTGTCCGCTCCCGCAAGATCTCAAACGCCTCGATCAACAACGGATAGTTCTTTGCTTCCGCGAGGCGGCCGGCAGCGACGATCACGGGGGGGTGCCACCTGGCGGCGTCGAGCTCATCGATCGGCTCCTGCGCCGCCGCCGCGATTGCGGTCAGATCGACCGGATTGTGCACGACGCGAACGCGCGCAGGATTGCCACCGAACGAGTCGACGAGGTCGTCGGCGACACCTTGCGAGGTCGCGACGATGAGATCCGCCACCGCGCAGCCGATGCGCATGGCGGTTGTAAACAACCGCCGCTGCCACGGACGCGACCATCGATAGTCCGCGTCGGTCAGGAACGCCGACATTGGCGTGCCGATCGCGAAGATGACTCTGGCGCCGACGCCCGCCGCGCGAGCGGCGGTCAACACCGACAGGTAGCTGAGAAACGCGACGATCACGTCGGGGCGCGCCCGCCTGATGAAGCGCCGCAGCGCACGCCACCGCGCCGGCCGCGAGGACGCGGCCGCTATCTCGAGCCGAATCGAGGATGACACGTCGGCGACGTACGGGCCGCCTCCTTCGAACAGATACATCGATCGGTCCCACCGCTGATCGCTGAGCGCGTTCAAGACCTGGACCGCCACGCGCTCTGCGCCGCCACCGGCGAGCGACGGAATGACGAAGCAGACTTTCAGACGCCGATGGTCGCGGTCGTTCATCCGACAGGCAGAACGACGGGCTGTCTCAGCGCCACATGAAGGCCGCTCGACACAATCTCCATCATGCGCGCGGCCTGCATTTCGAGCGTATGCGCCCGGGCGGTCGCGTACCCAGTCGCGATCAACCCCTGCCTCAGACGAGCGTTGTCGATCAGGCGCGCCATCGCGCTGGCGACCGCGTCCGCCGACGGGTGATCGACGAGGAGCCCATTGACCTCGTGCGTCACCAAGCCCGGGATTCCCGCGACGCGCGTGGTGACGATGGGCAGGCCACCGCTCATGGCTTCGAGCAACACGCGCGGAATGCCCTCGCCCGGCAGCGTGGGCAGCACGAATAGGTCGTAACTGGCGTACATCGGCAGGAGTCGAGCGAGCGGCACGGCACCCTTGAGCGAAACCCGGTCGGCGACGCCCGAGCGGCGCGCTTCATCGACGATCGCCGCCTGCTCAGCTTCCCCGGGCCGCCCCACAGCCGGTCCGACGATATCGAGCGTGAGATCGATGCCCGCGTCGACGAGCAGACGCACGGCTCGAGGCAGTACGCGCAGGCCCTTTCGCGGATCGATCCGGATGACGCTCAGCGCCCGCACGGGCGCACGGGTGCACGTGTCTGCCCGGCTCGCGATGTCGCTCTCGCTGATCGTCGTGGTCGTCGTTTCGACGACCGCATGACCGGGACGGGCGTGCTTGGCCGCAAGCGCCGATCCATTCACAAACGTCAGCCCGTGATTCACCATCCACTGAATATTTCGTTCCTCAAATTCCGTATAGGCGCGCCACAGGCCGCGCTTGACCCCTCGATACGGCATCGAGGGCAGCAACGCCCGCAGGTCACCGACGACGAGCAGGAACGCCGGCCGACGGAGCAGCCGGGCGATCGCGACCGCGAAGACCGCAGCCGGACTCGGCACGCGGCAGTGCAGCAGATCGATTCGGCGTCCCCACCGCATCAGCCGCGGCAGCACGCTCGCGAGCCTGGGATAGAACTGCAAGGGTCCGTCGAAGGCGGGCAACGGCGCCAACGTGACGTTGGAAGATCGAATCGGTGTCCCCTCACCCGCCGGATGGCGCAGCACAGGCACGCAGAGCGAGATCTCGTCGAAATACGGCGCGAGTGAATCCACGTACCGCGCAAACGATCCTTCGAGCTCGCGCAACGTTCCATCGGAACCGCGCCAGAACGGCATGTGATAGACGATGCCGAGGGTCATTGTCTTAGAGAGATTGCAGATTGAAGATTGCAGATTGAAGATTGAATTGAAGATTTTGATTGGCGATCGATCCAGGGAACTTCAAATCTGCAATCCCAATCTTCAATCTTCAATCTGAAATCTTCAATCTCATCGTCCTCTCAGGGCCGACGCGCTCGCGCCGTTCGGCTCACGCCCGACTCGCACAGCTGTCGCCGCCAACAGCCGATCGTAAAGCGCCGTCGTGGAAGCGATCCAGCCGTCCACCCCGAACCGGGGCAGCACCACTCGTCGGGCGCTGTCGCCGAGTCGGCGTCCGGCTGCGGGATCCATCACGAGATGCGCCAATGCGCGGCCGAGCGCCTCCCTGTCCGCGGGCGGGACAAGCAGGCCGGTGCGGCCATCTTCGACAACTTCAGGCACGCCGGCGACATTGCTCGCAACAACCGGCACCCCCGCTCCCATCGCAAGAATGAGCGCCAGCGGAAGCCCTTCCCAAAGCGAGGGGAGCACAAACACGTCAATCGCGTTCAGCAGATCGCCGACGTCGCGCCGCACACCGAGGAAATGCACCCGGGACGACAGACCCAGCGCTTCCGCCCGATTGCCCAGGCTCTCACGAAGATCCCCGTCGCCAGCAACGAGCAGATGCAAGTTCTGCAGGGCAGGCGTGTGCGCGAGCGCGTCGAACAGAATCGCGTGGCCCTTCTGCTCCGTCAGCCGGCCGATCATCCCCGCCACGGGCTGATCGGGCCGGAGATCGAGCGACGCGCGAACCTCGGCGCGTGTCCGCGTCGTTGCCAGGCGCGCCCAGTCGACGGCGTTGCGGATCACGTCGACCTTCTCCGGATCCGCATGCACTTGCCGGATGTAGGACTCGCGAACCGACTCGGCCACGACCACGACGCTCGCGGTGCCGTGCATCAGCAACCGCTCCGCCAAGGCGTGACGGCGACGCTTGCGGTGGTAGATGTTGTGTTCAGAGCCGATCACAATCGGCACGCGCGCCAGCATCGCGGCAAAACGGCCGTACAGGCTCGCCGTCAGCAGAAAGGTATGGACGATGTGCGGCTGCGTCTCGCGCAGAAACCGCCAAATGCGAGCGACGTCCCAGGGACGGCGCAGGCCTGGATTGAGACCGAGCGCCGTGACTGGAATGCCTGCCGCTCTGATCTCGCGCCCGATGGGCCCAAGGTGGTTGATGGCGCAGACCATCGGCTCAAATCGATCGGGCAGGTGCCGTACCAGGTTGAGCACCAAATCCTCGGCGCCGCCGACTTCGAATGTCTGGGCGACGTACATCACGCGGGTGCGGTGGGCGCTCATGAAGCCATCGGCTTCCGCGCGACCGCCAACATGTGGAGATGCACGTCCGACTCGAACGGCTCGATCGACTCGACAGCGAGGTCGACGGCGGCCAGTACTTCGCGCACGCGCTCTTCGTCCGCATAGAGCCCGCCGCTCATCAACCTGGCCCGGAGCCGTCGACCGAGGGCCGGAGGCGCGACGGCCGCCCAAGGCAGCAGCCATTCGCCGACCCGCCGCTTGAGCGTGCGCGGCACCGAGAACGACAAGGGGTGTACCGTCGTGAACGCGAACCGTCCGCCCGGCTTGAGCCACCGCTTCACCCGGGCCACGACCGTTTCGTCGAACGGCGAGTGCTCGGCCAGGACGCCGATCGAGTACACGAG
>QHWL01000726.1:0-1920 GCA_003222555.1 Acidobacteriota bacterium
TGCGCGGCCGCCACTTCGGCGGCGCCGAGCCGACCGTCGTGCAGCGCCGTGGCGACGAGCGCGCCGTCACACCCATAATCGGCGAGGCGGGCGAAATCCTCGAGCCCGCGAACGCCGCCGCCGGCCAGCAGCGTCAGCCCCGGCGTGGCCTCGCGCACGCGAGCGATCAGCTCGAGGTCGAGCCCCGTACCGGTGCCGACGCGCGCCAGGTCGATCACGATCACGGCGCCAGCGCCGGCGGCGGCGGCCCGCGCGGCCACCAGGTGCGCCGCCTCGGCGGCCGGGATGCCACCGCTCGCCCCGGTGGCGCCGAGAGCCCCGGAAGCCCAGGAGGCCCAGGAAGCAAAGACGGGCTCGCCGTTGCGCAGGTCGAGACTGAAGACGACCCGATCGCCGCCCAGTGCGGCGCAGATTCCTTCGAGCGCGTCGAAGGAAGGGAGCGTCTCGAGCGCGACGATGACGCGCGCGGCGCCGAGGCCGAGCACGCGGCGCGCATGATCGACGGACGATACGCCGGCGTCCAGCCAGAGCGGCGCGCCGAGCCCAGCCATCGCGGCAACAATCGTGTCCTGCGACGCTCCGTTCAGGATCGCGTCGAGGTCGGCGGCGTACAGCTCGGTCAGGCCGAGTCGATCCATGTATGCGCGCGCGAGCGCAAGCCCGTCGCCGGGTTCGATCGGCGAGCCGGCAACGGCCCGTACCGGTCGGTAGCTCTCGCGCCGTCCAGCAAGCGCGTGCACGGCACGCCCGCCGAGCAGGTCCACGACGCCGATCACTCGCATGGCGGTGTCGGGGCGTGGTGACACGCAACGCGAGCAGCGCCGCCAGCGCGGCGACGATTGCCATGTCGAGCGACGCGAACGGCGCGACCGTTATTGAAACTGTTGTCAAGCTCGGCGGCGGCGCCTTGGCCCACGTCGGGCACTTCGAGGCCGTGCTCGCGGCAATTGCAGCCGCGGCCCAAGACCGGCGGCTCCTGGTGGTACCTGGAGGCGGGCCGTTTGCCGACGCGGTGCGCGAGGTGGATTGCCGGCTCCGACTCAGCAATGATGCGGCGCACTGGATGGCGGTGCTGGCCATGGATCAGTACGCGCACCTCGTCGCGGCGCGGCTGGCCGGCAGCGTTCTCGTCGCCGAGCCGCGCGGGATCGCCGCCGCGCTCGGCGCGGGCGCGGTTGGCCGAATCCCGGTGCTCGCACCATATCGCTGGCTGCGCGAGACCGACCCGCTCCCGCACGAGTGGATCGTGACAAGCGACAGTATCGCCGCCTGGGTCGCCGGCATGGTGTGCGCGCGACGACTCGTTCTCGTAAAGCCGCCAGGCGCGGCGGGCAACGAGTTGGTGGACGCCTACTTCTCTCGCGCGCTTCCTGCTCACATCACGCCCGTGATTGTCCCGGCCGATCGGTTGGACGCGCTGCATTCAGCGCTACGCAGCACCGGCGAGCATGCCTGAACCCGCGGCCGCCGACGCGCCTGTTGTTCACGAAGTCACGAAGATCCGATCTTCGTGTCTTCGTGATGAATACCGTGCACAACGCGCTTCAGCAGCCGCACCCTGTCGGCCGACACGGTGCCGGTGCGTCCGCCGACGCACGCCGCGCCGCGCACGCCGGCGACGTCTGCGCCGGCGTCGCGCACGAACGGAAGATCATCTACTGTCAACTTGCCGGCGAGCGCGACCAGCAGCCCGGTCTGGTGCGTCTCGGCCACCCATGCAGCGAGCGCGCCCGCCTCGACAAGTCCACGCAGGCCGGGGCCACCCTTGTCGGCCGTGTCGAGCAGAACGCCCGTTGCCCCGGCGCGCGCCGCCACTTCCACGAGAGCGACGGGCGCGAGACTCGCGCCGCGCTCCGCGTCGGCGTACGCGACGGCAACGACGCCGCCCTTGCCGTCGCTCCCGGCCCTGGCGCCGCGCAC
>QHWL01000726.1:1945-2536 GCA_003222555.1 Acidobacteriota bacterium
CGATCCCGGCGAAGCCGACCTTCACGAGCGACGCGCCTGCGGCAGCAAACGCCCGGCTGGCGCGCTCGATCTCCGAATCGTCGGCCGCATCGCCCAACGCGGCGGTGACGGGGCGCCGACTGGCGACCGCGGCGTGGATCTCGCTGAGCACTTCCGTGGATACCGCGCCGAGCGCGCCGGCCCGCGGGTCCTTCGCGTCAATCACGTCGGCGCCGCCTGCGAGCGCGGCCGACGCCTCCGCCGCGCTCGCCACGCTCACCAGCAGTCGCATCGCGGGTACCTCGAGCGCCGCAGCGGGAGTCTCTGCGGCCTCCGCGGGCTCTGCGTTGAACGTGATTTGTTCACAATCTCTTCAGGCGGAGCAGAGAGAGCGTGCATGACCATGTGCTTCGAACGGGTTACTGTATGATCCTCTGCGCAAGCTGTCCAACTCGGACGGTTGGCTCGTGCCCGCTGTCGCTGGCGGAGGGAAGGAGTAGATGACGGACGTCGTCGCTGCGCCACTCGCCGGCCGCGCCGTGCTCGTGACTGGTGCCTCCAGTGGGATCGGCCGGGCGATCGCGTTTGCCGCAGCCCGCGCCGGGGCCGACG
>QHWL01000714.1:0-988 GCA_003222555.1 Acidobacteriota bacterium
TGGCGTCGGAGCTGAATGCCGAACTCGGTGACGCGCGTATCCGCGGTATGGAGAATCCGCAGGCAGCCGAGGCGGCCGAGACCGTGGTCCTGACCGTCCCCTACACGGCACACCTCAGCACGCTGGAAAGCGTCAAGGCCCAGGTGCAAGGCAAGATCTTCGTCGATGTGTCGGTGCCGCTCGACCCCGAAAATCCACGCCGCATGAAAATGCCGCCAGCGGGCTCGGCGACCGAGGAAGCACAGATGTTCTTCGGTCCGACGACCAAAGTCGTGGCGGCTTTCCAAAACCTCTCGGCCCATGTGCTGCGCGATCTCCACCATGCCATCGACTGCGACGTGCTGGTGTGCGGTGATGATGCGGAGGCGAAGAAAACCGTCATGGGTCTGGTGGCCAAGATGGGCTTGCTCTCCTACGACGTGGGGCCGGTCGAGAGCGCCCGCGTGGTGGAGGGACTGACGTCCATTCTGATTCGCCTCAATATTCGCCATAAGGTCAAGGGGTCGGGGATCCGGCTCACGGGGCTGCCGCGATAGAAAGGCGAGCGAAAGCGAGTGCAGTACCCCCACGTCCCAATCAAAAGCCTCGTTCCAATCCGAGCCTCACGTTCTTGAGGTTCTCTTCAAGGCTGTTCTTTGCGCGCCGCTCAACAATCGATCGCCGTAACGCTGAGAATGCGCCTTTCAACGCGCTGGCGCGCGACCGGTTCACGTAGACGAGGTAAAACGCATCCGGCGCGCCGACCGCATCGCTGGCAATCGTGAACGTGAGCGAGGCGTCGACGTAGCGACTCGAATACACGTCCTTTGACGCGATCACGTAGCTGTCCGACGTAGCCTGTGCGATCGTCACGTGCGTGATCGTGATGAACGGTGTCAAGCCAAATTTCTCCTTCGACCAGTACAGGAAATCCTCGGCGCCCGACAGCGGGCTGCTTGGAAAGTTCTCGAGGTGGCTGGGCAGGCCGGGCACCAACTCGTCGAGGAAC
>QHWL01000714.1:995-2997 GCA_003222555.1 Acidobacteriota bacterium
ACTCGTCGAGGAACGACGAGTTGTTCAGCAGACCGGCAAAATCGTCCAGCGGCCTGACCGCGCGTTTCTCGTCGTCGTATTCGATGATCCGGCCTGGAGCCCCCGAAAGATAGGCCCGCACATGGTCGAAGAGCACCTGCTTGAACAACAGCGCCGCGCGGGCGTCGGCGTCACGGGCTTTCCAGTCGATTTCCCGCTGAAACCTCAGGATCGTCTCGGCCGGCAGGCGGATGTCGCAATGCCCGACCCGGCACGTGCGGACGTCAACGTCCTGCTTGTCGATTGTCAGCGCGGCGAGATCGCCAATCGTGGGGGGATCGCTGAAACGTCCAATCTGCAACACATCGGGACCACGTTTGAGGCGGGTGATGTTGCGGTACTGGGCGACGAACGCTTCCTTGTGAGCCCTGACGCGCACCGCGCCGACCGCGGCAATCTCACCGGGTGCCGTGGCGTCGAGGCCATGCTTGACGATCTTGCCGCGCTCGAGGTCCGCCAAATCGGCAGAGGAAAACTGGAACTCGCGTGACAGGTGAGCTCGAAGCTGAGGCTGCAGGCCGGAGGATGGACCTGCTGCCAGAGCCACGATCGCGAGCGGCAACACCATCGAACGCCAGAATGCGATCGTGTTCAGCGGCATCTTCATTCAATGATCATAGAAGAGGCACAACGTCGCGACATCGCAGTCGGCCGCATCTTCACAATTGCGGTGTTCACGCCGGTCGCGGCTCGTCCGGCCACGCGTCGGGGTGATCGGTAATCACCGAATCGACGCCTACCTCGACGAGGTAGTGTTGGATCTCTGCGGCGACGCTATCGAACCGACCGATCGTCGCGGTCCGAAACGTCCAGGGTGTGACCCGGAGTCCCGCCTCGTGTGCCCATCCGACGATCTGGGGTTGGTCGCCGACGATCAATTTCCCGGGCCCGATTCCTGAGGCGAACCCGGCTATCGCGGCCACGTGCTCGCGATCGCGCAGGAGCGCCGCGTCAGCCGGCTCGACGAGCAACACGACGGGCACGCGTCGAGCAAACAGCTCCCCCGCTCGACGCACGGTCGGCTCGTGAAAAGACTGCAGGGTCACCGCCGGATCGGTCGGCCGCGCCGCGAGCCGCCCGTGGCGGCGGAGCGCCGCTTCGCACAGTGTCAAGAGATCGACGCCGCGCCTCAAGTACAGGTCGGGATCCTTGAGCTCGGTGAGCACCGCCACCCGGTTACGGGCCCAGGCCAGGAGGTCATCGAATGTCGGCACGCGGACGCCGGCGAAGGCCGGCCGGAACCAGGACCCCGCGTCCAACTGCTGGATCTCCGCGAGGGTGAAGTCATGGACGAACCAGCGGCGCACGATCCCCCCGCCTTCCCGCACGTCTTGTCCGCGCCGCGGGAACACCTCGCGCACATTCGTGGTCCGTTCGAGCGTTCGGTCGTGCAGACACACCAGCACACCGTCTTGAGTCACGTGCAGATCGTGCTCGACGCACCCCGCATTCTGTCGAACGGCGAGATCGAAGGAAGGCATCGTGTTCTCGGGTGCAGACGATGAGGCGCCGCGGTGCGCGATGATCTCCGAGCGGGCCATAAATTTTCCGTTAAGATGAGCCGTGGCGTCTTTCTCCAGCATGCCGCGTGCTACTGTCTAGGAGTTCATCACGGCTCGAATGCTTCTCGATTCGAAACCCGTCCGCATCGGCATCGTCCTCAGCGCTGGAGGTCTTCGCGGCGCGGCGCATCTCGGCGTGCTGCGACGCATCGTCCGCCATCAGATCCCGGTGGAGGTGATGGTCGGTGTGAGCGCCGGCGCCATTATCGCCGCGTATTATTCCGCGGTCGGTCTAAGCGTCAACGAGATGATCGAGCAGGCGCCGGTCTTCCGCGGGCGCCACATTCTCATGCATGGACTCACTTTGCGGTCCCACCCGCGGCTGAAGCCGTACCTGCGCCGGTTCTGCGGCATCATTCCGCAGCGGCTCGAGCAGCTCGAGACCGCGAGTTTCACGAAGC
>QHWL01000715.1 GCA_003222555.1 Acidobacteriota bacterium
CGGCTGCTCCAGCGGACGCATGACGCGCTGCTGTACCTGGCGCCTGAACCGCACCGGAACACGT
Organism: Acidobacteriota bacterium; assembly: GCA_003222555.1. GTDB lineage: Bacteria > Acidobacteriota > Vicinamibacteria > Vicinamibacterales > CAVVIG01 > JAHFUJ01. The sequence goes on from QHWL01000715.1 coordinate 65, forward strand.
TCATGAAGCCTTTTCACCGCGAGCAGACGGCGGAGTTCTGCTCCGCTTGTCATAAGGTGCACCTCGACGTGCCTGTGAACGGCTATCGCTGGTTCCGCGGCTTCAACGATTACGACAACTGGCAGGCCTCGGGTGTGTCGGGGCAGGGTGCGCGGTCGTTCTACTATCCCGCGACGCCGCAGAAGTGCACCGACTGCCACATGCCGCTCGTGGCGTCGAACGATCCCGCGGCCCAGAATGGCCAGGTGCGATCACACCGCTTTCCCGCCGCGAACACGGCGCTGCCGTTCGTCAACCACGATCCGGTGCAACTGAAGGTCGTCCAGGACTTTTTGCGCGATGGTCAGATCTCGGTCGATGTGTTCGGCCTGACGCGGGTCGCCGAAGCGCAGACGACCCCAGAACCGCAACCTGGTCGCGCGACCGAGCCAAGGCTGTCAAGCACCTTCGCGGTGGGCGAAGAATCGGTGCAGTTCGGCGTTGCCGGCCGCTCGTCGGCCACGCCGCCGGCCGAAGTGCTCGCGCCGCTGGACAGGCTCCCCGTCTCCGTGCGCCGCGGCGAGTCGGTTCGCATCGAGGTCGTCGTCCGAACGCGAAAGGTCGGTCATTTCTTTCCGGGTGGCACGGTCGATGCCTTCGATGTCTGGGTCGAGCTCGAAGCGGTCGACGATAAGGGACGCGTGCTGTCGCACAGCGGCGCCGTCGCTGACGAAGGCGAAGGGCCGGTGGATCCAGGCGCGCATTTCTTTCGCAGCGTTCAGCTCGACGAGCACGGCAACCTCATCAACAAGCGCAACGCTTGGATGACCCGCTCCGTTGCTTACGTGCGGCTCATTCCGCCGGGCGCCGCCGACACCATCCATTACCGTCTGCAAGTGCCCGAAGATGCCAGCGATCGAATTTTCCTGCGGGCCAAGCTGAATTACCGCAAGTTCGCGTGGTGGAACACGCAGTGGGCATTCGCCGGCGTGCGTGACGGGGCGCAGCTCAATCCACCCGTCACGCGATCGTACGATGATGGCCGTTGGCTGTTCACCGGTGATACCTCCAAGGTTTCCGGACAGATCAAGGCGATTCCCGACATCCCGATCACGATCATGGCGCGCGCGGAGGCGTCGCTCGAGGTCATCGGAAAGAACGCGCCGCTTCCCGACGTCAAGCCGTTTCTTGACTCTTCGGTGCGCGAACGCTGGAACGACTACGGCATCGGGCTGTTGCTGCAAGGCGACCTCAAAGGCGCCGAGGCGGCGTTCATCAGCGTGACGGCGATGGACCCGGCCTACGCCGATGGTCCGGTCAACGTTGCGCGGGCGCAGATTCAGGAAGGCGACGTCGCCGCCGCGATCCCGAATCTCGAGAAGGCGCTGACAATCGCGCCGCGGCTCGCGAAGGCGGAATTCTTCCTCGGAATCGCCCTGAAAGCGCTCGGTCGGTACGACGAGGCACTCACCCACTTCCGCATCGCTGCCGCGCAGTACCCCCGCGACCGGGTCGTGCTGGGTGAGATCGGCCGGATTCAGTTCCTGCAACGGCGGTTCGACGCTGCGATTGTGACGTTTCAGCAGGTCCTGGGCGTCGACCCGGAAGATCTCCAGGCGCATTACAACTTGATGCTCTGCTACCAGGGAGCCGGCAACTCGACGCTCGCCGCGCGTGAACAAGTCCTGTACACGCGGTTCAAGGCGGACGAGTCCGCGCAGGCCATCACCGGACCGTATCGGCTCAAATCGCCCGAAGACAACAACGAGCGGCAGCAGGTCCACGAACATCGGCTCTCGGAAGGGCGGGTGGGGCAGGTGGGCCGGGTGGGGCAGGTAGGGCGCGTGGGGCAGGTGGGGCTGGTGGGTCAAGTAGGTCGGGTAAGAGTCGGACGAAAGGCCTTTACCAGCCCGGCCTACGCGACCTATCCGACCCACCAGGCTTACCCGACCCACCAGGCTTACCCGCCCCACCAGCCCTACCCGCCCCACCAGCCCTACCCGCCCCACCAGCCCTCGGCCACGTCGCCGATCGTGTTCACCGACGTCACGGCGCAGGCCGGAATCCGATTCGTGCACAACAGCGGTGCATTCGGAAAGAAGTACCTGCCCGAGACGCTCGGCGCCGGCGCCGTTGTTCTCGACGTGGACGGTGACGGCTGGGAGGACGTCCTGCTGATCAACTCCATGAACTGGCCTGGACGCGCCGGCCCGAGATCCTATCCCGCGCTGTACCGGAACAACCACAACGGCACGTTCACCGATATCACTCCCGGATCGGGGCTCGACGTCGAGCTGTACGGCATCGGCGCGGCCGCCGGCGATTTCGACAACGATGGCAAGTGCGACGTGTACGTGACCGCGCTCGGCGGCAATCGGCTGTTCAAGAACGTGGGTGGCGGCAAGTTCGTCGACGTGACGAAGAAA
>QHWL01000052.1 GCA_003222555.1 Acidobacteriota bacterium
TAGAGTGCTCCCCCCTGAGTCAGACAGCTGACTCACGCTCCCTCTTACAATGAGCAAGCTGCGCGATAATAGGGAACCGCTCCGCCTGGCGCCGGATCGTCATTCGACAGGTAGTCGAATGGACCCAGCGCTGCCGTTACTGCCGCTTCCGAGTGCCGAGGTCCGGTCGTGGTTTGGAGAGATAGACATCTATCTCTTCGATCAGATCATCAAGGGCCGCTTCGATCGGCGCCGGCGGGTGCTCGATGCCGGCTGCGGCGACGGGCGCAACCTCATCTATTTCCTCCGGCGCGGCTTCAGCTGTTTCGGTGTCGATCAGGATCGTTCCGCCGTCGAGCACGTGCGAGGGCTCGCGGCGACGCTCTCCCCCGAGCTTCCGCTCCAGAATTTCCAGGTCGGGGACTTCGAACACCTACCCTGGGACGATCACAGTGTGGACGCGGTGATCTGCAGCGCGGCGCTGCACTTCGCGGTCGACGAAGCGCCCTTTGGGCGCATGCTCCAAAGTATGTGGCGTGTCCTCGCGCCGGACGGGCTGTTCTTCGCGCGGCTGGCCTCCAGTATCGGCCTGGAGAGCCGGATTCAACGCGGGGCCGCGTGGATTTTCCCGACGGATCGGAACGTTTCGTCGTCGACGAGCCGATGCTGCTGCAATGGACCGAGCGGCTGGGAGCCCAGACGCTTGACCCGATCAAGACCACCAACGTACAGCATCAGAGGTGCATGACGACGTGGTGTCTGCTGAAGCCGGCCTGACCTTCGCGTGAGCTATCAGAGGTGGCGATGGGAACTCGAGAGGAGACGACGAAAACGATGTCCGACCAGCCCCCAAAAAGTGCGTACGAGATCGCGATGGAGCGGCTTCGCCAAAAAGACGTCGAGGATGGCATCGAGCGCCGTCCGCCCACGGAACAGCAGAAGGCAGCCATGACGGAGGTCCGGAGCGTCTACGAGGCCAAACTCGCGCAGGAAGATGTGATGTACAGATCGGCGCTGCTGCGAACCGTCGATCCGGAGGCGCGCGCGACGCTTCAGGAGGAGTATCAGCGCGCCCGCGCTCGGCTCGTCTCCGAGCGCGACGCGAAGATCGCTCGCATCCGCAGCGGAGAGCCGAACGCCTAAACAGAGCCTACCGGCCGAGCCCGAATACTGCTGCCGCCACGAAGCGCGGTTCTTTGCTGTTGCTTCCTTCCGCACGAATGATGCGGTAATCACCCTCCAGACGGATGCCCACTCTCGGTCCGAGATTCCAGTTGACCCCGGCGCCGGGCTGGTAGGCGAAATCCCTCACCGAGTCCCCGACGTCGAGCACGCTGGTGCGCGCCCAGGCAGCACCGAACAGCACCTGTCCAAACGGCGTGAGGCGCCTATAGCCAGGCCCCGTGAGCCTGGGGCTGCCCATGAGAGCGAGAACCCTGATCTTTGGAGGATCGCCAGGGATCGAGAGCGTCTTATGGTTCCCGCCCACCTCACCCACCGCGTCCAGCCATTTCATGACACGGCCGCCGACGGAGACGACCCACTCCTTGGACAAGTTTTCCGAGATGTCCTGATCGTGCAGGTATGAGTATCCGCCGGCGATGTCGTACCGTGACGTGCCCTGAGCCTGCGCGGCTAATGGACTGACGAACACGCCGACGAAAAATAATGCAGCTAGAGTGAAGCGCATCGCGATTCCTACGATGGTGGGCACGCCAGGAATGAAAGCGTCCGGTCGCTGCTGTGCACCGGCGACCAGTCCAGTCTCGCTCGCGGAGCGCTCTGCGGATTCGATGCGTTGGTGCGCGTTGAACGCCAACGCCAAGCCCAAGAACAGGGAACCGACGGCTCTTGCCTTCATGGTGCGCCTCCTGGCGGAAGGCACTCTAAGAAGGATCGCGCAGCCGTGTCAACGAAAGATTTTTACGAGTCAGAACAGGCGGATCGCGCGAACCGTCATGGTGGTCAGAGACGGTCTGGCACGACAGCCTCACGCTCGCAGAACCTGTCGAACGCGGCTGTGAGAGCGGCCGCGACCTGTTCGGCCGTCCGGTTCTCGATCTGCGCCCGCTCGAGCATGAACACGAGCTCGCCGTTGCGCAGCAATCCCACCGAAGGCGACGACGGCGCAAAACCGGTGAAGTAGCTCCGTGCGCGATCGGTCGCCTCGGTGTCGGCGCCCGCAAAAACCGTTGCCACGCGGTCGGGCCGGGGGCGATGCTGGAGCGCCAGCGCGATGCCCGGCCGGGCCTTTCCTGCGGCGCATCCGCACACCGAGTTCACGACGATCATGAGCGCTCCGGGTGTCGTGCGCACCGCGGCGTCGACCTCGTCTGGGGTCCGCAACTCCTGCACACCGAGACGCGTCAGCTCCTGGCGCATCGGCGCCACGAAATATTCGGGATAAGGCATACGACTATTGTCGCTCAAATCCCCACGAACACGCGCTTTCGATACATCGCCACCATCACGACCGCCCAGAGCGCCACATACGTGATCGCGTAGAGCAACGACGCGAACTCGGCGTCGCAACAAGACGCGGCCCACCATCCGAATGCGCGCCAATAAAGCGCCCATTTCAGCGAGACGTCGGGCTGGGTGTTGAGGGTCGTTCGCGTCAAGATGCTGTCGAGGCCGACCGACAGAAAATACGCCGCAAGGGGATTCCGTCCGAACGCCACGAAGGACGCCGACCAGCGCCGCCACCGGTGCACGTCGAGCACCCAATGGCAAACGGCGAGCAGCTGAGTGGCCAAGCCCGCCGTGAACAGCGTAAAGGAGCTGGTCCACAGATTCTTGTTGATCGGGAACGCGCGGTCCCAGAGCAGCCCGACGAGGGTCGCCGCGGCACCGGCGATCCACAGCACCCCGCTCCGGTGTGATGTCGAACCAGGCGTCATGAGCCAGTCGCCAGCCAAGACGCCGCACAGCGCCGTTGCGATCGCCGGAACGGTGCTGAGCAGCCCCTCCGATTCCCATGTCCCGTGCGAGAGGTGCCTGCCCAAGGCCCAGCGGTCGATGAACGTCGCCAAATTGCCGTCCGGGGTCAATACACCGGCGCCTGCACCCGGAACAGGGACGAGCGTCATCGCCGCCCAGTACGCAAGGAGGCTCGTCGCGGCGACGACGATTTGCGTTCTGCGCGATGTTCGCTCGGTGAGCCACGCGACCACGACGTAGACGATCGCGATGCGCTGGAGCACGCCGAGGATAGGGAAGGCCGACCACACGATCGGGGGTTTGGCTTCGATGGCATTCAGCAGCAGTCCCAGCCCGAACAGCAGAACGGCCCGCCGGAGGACGTGACGGCGGACGAGTCGTGGCACTCCGCGGCGTCGCGCCAGCGCGACGGGCACTGCGGCTCCCATCGCGAACAGGAAAAACGGAAACACGAGGTCGGTGGGCGTCCAGCCATTCCACGCGGCGTGATCGAGCGGCCAGTAGACCGCGTCCCAGGTACCGGGGTGCTGACCAGGATCATCGCGGCTACAGTGAGGCCGCGAAAGACGTCGAGAGAATCCAGGCGCTGGCCGGTCGTCACGCACTACGGCTTTTATCACGAAGCCCCGATGTTCACGAAACAAGAAGACCATAGAAACTTTCGTGTGTCTTCGTGACTTCGTGATGAAAAACAGGTAGGAATTACGTGACCAGGGAGCGCGGCGGGGAAAATTTGCGCGAGCTATACGGTCTTCACGAACTTTTGGGTCTCCGGCTCAGGCTCGCTCGTCAGCCGGCGCAGCTTGCTCACATCTCCGACGATCTCGACGAGCCCACACGTCCGGCACATTGTCGCCTTGGTCATCACGTCACCCGTTTCCAGGGTGAGGAATTTCGATTCCTGCGGACGAAAGGAGGTCCGAACCGCCGAGTACAACGCGCCGGTCGCCAGCGTTTCGCCGCCACATCTGGAACAAGCCGCCATGAAGCCTCGCAATCAACGACTAGATAGACCTTACTGGCATCGTAGCACGTCGTCAGGCGATTCACAGTCTTGCACCAGACACTTGGAAACGGGAGTCCTTACTCCCACACGGACTCCCGACCCTATCGATGGCCATGTAGGGCCGCGGCCGGTATAATTCGCTCCCACATATTTCGAGCGAGGAGGCTGGTGTGATGAATCGATGGCTTCCGGTTGTCGGCGGTGTCTCGATGAATCTGGCGTTGGGTTCCCTCTACGCCTGGAGCGTGTTCGTTCTGCCGCTCGAGAAGGAGTTCGGCTGGACGCGCGCCCAAACCTCCTGGGTCTTCACCATCGCCGTCGTGGTGTTCGCGGCCAGCTTCGTGCTGGCCGGTCGGATTCAGGACACGCGAGGGCCGCGCATCTGCGCTGCCATCGGCGGGACGCTGGCTGGCGCCGGGTTCATCCTCTCGAGCATGACCAGCTCTCTCCTGTTTCTCTATATCGCTTTCGGGGTCATCGTTGGAATCGGCAACGGCTTCGGCTACTCGGTCCCCATGCCGGTTGCGTCCAAGTGGTTTCCGGACAAGCGCGGGTTGGTGGTGGGGTTGATGGTCGGCGGCTACGGAGCGGGATCGGCGATCTTCGGCCCCGTGGCGAACTCGCTGATTCAGAGCCTGGGGTGGCGGGCGACGTTTCAAATACTGGGCGTGCTCTTCTTTGTGATGGGCATGATCGGAACCTTGCTCTTGAAGAATCCGCCGCCCGGGTACGCGCCGCCTGGATGGACTCCGAAGGCTCACGCCGACACGGGCGCGCACAATTTCTCGCCGGGCGAAATGTTGCGCACGCCGACCTTCTATGCGCTCTGGCTCGCGTACTGCCTGGGGACTACGGCGGGCCTGATGACCATCAGCCAGCTCGTCCCATTCGCCCGCTCGGCCGGTTTGTCAGCCGCGGCCGCAACGTTTGCGATCACGGTGGGAGCAGTCGGCAACGCCGGAGGTCGCATCTTATCGGGCTGGCTGTCGGATACGCTCGGGCGGCTGACGACGCTGCGCGTGATGGTTCTGGCATCGGCGGTCGCGATGCCAGCGCTGTTCATCTGGCGACAGAACATCGGGCTCTTCTACCTGCTCGTCGTGGCCGTGTACTGGTGCTACGGCACACAGCTCTCGGTTTTCGCGTCCACGACCGCCGATATGTACGGCACACGCTATCTTGGCGCCAACTACGGTCTGTTGTTCACGGCGTGGGGCACGGCCGGAATCCTGGGGCCGGCCATCGGCGCGCGCGTCTACGATGCCACGGGCGATTATCAGTACGCGTTTTATGTGGCCGCCGGTCTTGCCTGTGTCGCTCTCATCTCGCTGTTTGTCGCCCGCGGTCCGGGAGCCGAGGCGTTCGCCGTCCCGGCGACGACGTAGTCTGAAGGCACGTTTGAACGCAGAGCTCGCCGAGCACGCGGAGAGTTCTAACAAGGGCTCACACCCGATGCACACCAGATCAACTGGTTTACAACCTGGCGAGTCCCCGTTATGCTTGACCCATCGGAAAATCCGTCCGCTGAAGAGGTCAATCATCATATGCGCCTCCTCGCTGCATGGCCGCTGCTTGCTCTTGTCATGGGACCGCTCGGACAGGCCCCTTCCCAGCCGCGGGCGAAGATCGACGTCTCGAAGCTTGGCCCCCAGGTCGGCCAGCGAGTTCCAGCGTTCAGCCTGAAGGATCAGACCGGGACTATCCAGACGCTCGAGTCGATCATGGGGCCCAAGGGCGTTATGCTGGTTTTCTTACGCTCTGCCGATTGGTGACCCTACTGCAAGACGCAGCTGGTCGAGCTGCAGGCTCAGGTGAAAGAGCTCCACGACAAGGGATTGGGGCTCGCCGGCATCAGCTACGATTCAACTGAGATTCTCGCGGCGTTCAGCCAGCAGCACGGGATCTCTTTCCCTCTGCTGTCGGATCCTGGTTCGGCCACGATCAAGGCGTACGGCATTCTCAACACGGTCGCGGAGGAGGCTCTGGGGCCCAACGGCAAAGATCCCGCGGTCGTCGCCGACACCAAGGTGTATGCCACGGTGGCTGGAGTGTCCGACCGATTGCACGGGATTCCATTCCCGGGCACCTTCGTCCTCGACCGGCAGGGCCGTGTCACGGCGCGGTTCTTCGAAGACTTCTTCCGGGAAAGGAACACCGTCTCCGGCATGATGCTGAAGCTCGGCACAGGCCGGCCCTCGGTTCAGGGAACCCAGATTTCGACAGCCCATCTGGAGATCAAAACTTACCCGAGCGATGCGGCGGTCGCGTTGGGTAATCGCTTCGCTCTCGTCCTCGAGGTGACGCCACACCCGCGGATGCACGTCTATGCACCTGGTGCCACGGGCTATCGGGTTATTGGGCTGACCGTCGCGCCGCAACCGTTCGTACGCGTGCTTCCGACCCGGTATCCCGCTTCGGAGATCTATTTCTTCAAGCCGCTCAACGAGCGTGTGCCCGTTTATCAGAAGCCGTTCACGCTGTTACAAGAGGTCGTCCCTGAAGTGACGCAGGAGGCGGAAGCGGCGTTTCGCGGAAAAGACACCCTCACTCTTACCGGCACTCTCGAGTACCAGGCCTGCGACGACAAGCTGTGCTTCAACCCGGCCTCGGTGCCGCTGACATGGCAGCTGACGCTCAGGCCATTTGTCACTGAGCGGCCGGTTCGTCAACAGTAGGAAACCGGGTATACTGTGCCGATTTCGACGAGGTCCGGCATGTCCGGGTGAAGAGCCTGTGAAAAAATGCGACCTCGAACGCAGAGCTCGCAGCGCACGCTGAGAAATCCTTGGGCATTTCATCTCTGCGGCCTCTGCGGTCTCTGCGTTTAACGTGATTTGTTCACAAGCTCTGAAGCGGGACACTACGTACGAAATGGCCGGTACTTGACCCAGTGTTTCTGCCGGAGGGTTACGCGATGCAATGCAAATCTGTGTTGTTGACGGCGCTCGGGATATTGAGCGTTTCGAGTGCGCTTTGGGCGCAGGGCGCCGGCGGGCCTGGCGATCCCTGGCGAGGAGCGGGCCCGCAACCGTGTTATGGGCCTTACGGCGGCGTACGTCAATGCCCTCCGGCTCCTCGAACGGTCGCGGTCCGCGCGGGCCGCTTGCTCGACACCAACACCGGTCAGATGCTCACCAGACAGGTTGTGCTCCTTCAGGGCGAGCGAATTACCGCGGTGGGGCCCGAGGGTCAGGTCACGATACCGGCCGGATCGCAGGTGATTGACCTCAGCGGGGCGACGGTTCTGCCCGGCTTGATCGACGCCCATACGCACATGTTCAACCAGCGCGGAAAAATGACGGCGGAAGCTTCGCTGCTTATCGCCGTTCAAAACGCGCGATCCGACCTGCTTGCGGGCTTTACCGCAGCGCGCGACATGAGCTCTCACGGCAACGGATACAACGACGTGGAAATGCGTAATGCGATCAATCAGGGCACGATCGACGGCCCCAGGTATCAAGTGTCGGGCCGGGGAATCGTTTGGGGGGCGCAACCTCCGAACCCGGCAGCTCCGCCGAACCCACTAGCCAGCGCGGTGGTCCGCTCGGTTGACGAAGCACGGGCAGCCGTCCGCGCGGAGATCGAACATGGCGCGGATTGGATCAAGCTGTTCCCGGCGGGAGGATACTCTTTCACGGCCACGGGCCAGGACCAATACGAAGTCACCTATCCGTTGCCTGTCCTACAAGCGCTGATTGACGAAACGCATCGCCTCGGCCACAAAACCGGCTGCCACGTTTATGGAGGCGAGGGACAGAAAAACGCCATCATCGCCGGCTGCGACACGATCGAGCACGGGTTTGGCTTGAACCAGGAACAAGTCGACATGATGGTCGCAAAGAACCTCTACTACGATCCGACCCTCATTCGTTACATGGAACCCTACATGGACGATAACGACAAGAAAAACACCGGCGGCAAGTACCGGATGATTCCCATTTTTGAGAAGGCCGCGACGATGGCCGCCGCCACCAAGGGAATCAAAGTGATGATGGGCAGCGGAGCCGACGGCTCTACTTATGTTCACGGGACACAGGCCCTCGACTTTGAGGCGCTGGTGAAGCGTGCTCACCTGAGTCCGGTGAGAGCCATCCAGGCTGGAACCACAATCAACGCTGAAGTAATGGGATGGAAGGACCAGATCGGGTCGGTCGAGAAGGGTAAATACGCCGATCTCATCGCCGTTTCCGGGGACCCGCTGCAGGACATTACCGAACTTCAACGAGTGAAAT